>NZ_JBFAPE010000022.1:0-113020 GCF_040675615.1 Streptomyces sp. NPDC049585
AGCGTTAGGGAAACGCCCGGTTACATTCCGAACCCGGAAGCTAAGCCTTTCAGCGCCGATGGTACTGCAGGGGGGACCCTGTGGGAGAGTAGGACGCCGCCGAACAATCTTTACAAGGACCCCTGGTCCCAGCGTTCAGCTGGGACCAGGGGTCCTTTGTTTTTTGCCTGAAGCGTTTTGCTTGAAGCGCGCCTGTCACCAGGGTGCGCGAGAATGAATGCGGTACCTGAAGACAGGAGTCACGTCGATGTCCACCAACTCTCCCGACGACCGGTCGGGCGGCGAGCCGCGCCGCGGAGGCGCCCGCGGTCCGCGTGACGGCGGCTTCGGCCGTCGTGACGACCGCGCCGGCGGCTTCCGCCGCGACGACCGTGGTGGTTTCCGCCGTGACGAGCGTCGCGACGACCGCCGTGACGACCGCGGCCCGCGCCGCGACGACGACCGCGGCGGCTTCCGCCGCGACGACCGCCGTGACGAGCGTCCCGGTGGCGGCCGTCCGACCGGTGGTTTCCGTCGCGATGACCGCGACCGTGGCGGCTTCGGCCGCCGCGATGACGACCGCGGTGGTTTCCGTCGCGACGAGCGTCGTGACGACCGCGGCCCGCGCCGTGACGACGACCGCGGTGGTTTCCGTCGTGATGACCGTCGTGACGACCGCGGCCCGCGCCGTGACGACGACCGTGGCGGGTTCCGCCGCGACGACCGCGGTGGCCGTCCCACCGGTGGCTTCGGCCGCCGTGACGACGACCGCGGCGGCTTCCGGCGCGACGACCGCCGCGACGAGCGTCCCGGTGGTTTCCGTCGCGAGGACCGTCCGTCCTTCCGCCGTGACGACGACCGCGGCGGCTTCCGTCGTGACGAGCGCCGTGACGACCGTCGTGACGAGCGCCGCGACGACCGTGGTGGTTTCCGCCGCGACGAGCGTCGCGACGACCGTCCGGCCGGTGGTTTCGGCCGTCGTGACGACCGCGACCGTGGCGGCTTCGGTCGCCGCGATGACGACCGCGGTGGTTTCCGTCGCGACGAGCGTCGTGACGACCGCGGCCCGCGCCGTGACGACGACCGTGGCGGGTTCCGCCGCGACGACCGCGGTGGCCGTCCCACCGGTGGCTTCGGCCGCCGTGACGACGACCGCGGCGGCTTCCGCCGCGACGACCGCCGTGACGACCGGGGTCCCCGCCGTGACGACGACCGTGGCGGCTTCCGTCGTGACGACCGTCGCGACGACCGCGGCCCGCGCCGCGACGACGACCGCGGTCCCCGTCGTTCCTTCCGTGACGACCGCCAGGGCGGCGGCCGCGGTGGTTTCCGCCGTGACGACCGCCGTGACGACCGTTCCGGCGGCTACGGCCGCCGTGACGCCCGGGACCGTGACCGCGACCGCGGCGACCGCGAGCCGGTCAAGCGTCTGCCCATCCCGGAGGACGTGACCGGCGAGGAGATCGACAAGGACGTCCGGCAGGAGCTGATGAGCCTGCCCAAGACGCTCGCCGAGGACGTGGCCCGCAACCTCGTCATGGTCGCCCGTCTGCTGGACGAGGACGCCGAGCAGGCCTACGCCTACTCCCGCGTCGCCCTGCGCCTGGCCTCCCGCGTGGCGGCCGTGCGCGAGGCCGCCGGCTTCGCCTCGTACGCCACCGGCAAGTACTCCGAGGCGCTGGCCGAGTTCCGTGCCGCCCGCCGGATGACCGGCTCGGTCGACCTGTGGCCGGTGATGGCGGACTGCGAGCGCGGCATGGGCCGCCCCGAGCGGGCGCTGGCCATGGCCGGCGAGCCCGAGGTGCAGAAGCTGGACAAGGCCGGTCAGGTCGAGATGCGGCTCGTCGCCGCCGGTGCCCGCCAGGACCTGGGTCAGGCGGAGGCCGCGGTCGTGACGCTGCAGAGCCCCGAGCTCGCGTCGAACTCCGTCCAGCCGTGGACGGCCCGCCTGCGCTACGCGTACGCGGACGCGCTGCTGGCGGTGGGCCGTGAGGCCGAGGCCCGTGAGTGGTTCGCGAAGGCCCTCGAGGCGGACCAGGGCGGCACCACGAACGCCTCGGACCGGCTCGCGGAGCTGGACGGCATCGAGTTCACGGACGCCCTCGACGAGGAGACGCCCGAGGAGACGGTGGCGGAGAAGCCCGAGGCCGACAAGCCCGAGGCCGACAAGCCCGAGGCCGAGGAGATCGAGTCCGAGGGCACCGAGGACCGGCCCCAGCAGGACTGAGACCGGTAGCCGTCGCTCATGACGCCGAAGGGCGGAACCCCCACAGGGGTTCCGCCCTTCGGCGTATCCGGACCGGAACCGGACCGGGACCGGATCAGTCCAGGGCCAGGCTCCGCAGCACCAGGCCCGTGGCCGGCTTCGGCCCGAACGAGGTCGACTTGCGCGGCATCGTCACGCCCTGCTCCGCCAGCTCCCGTACGACGTCCTCGTGGACCGGGTGCATGAGGACGGCCGTCGCGTCGTGGCGCTCGGCCTGGGCGACGACCGCGGCGGTGTCGTGGATGTAGCCGATGTGCTCGGGGTCGTCCGGCACCTGCCAGACGTGTTCGAGCAGCAGCGAGTGCAGCACCGTGGCGTCCAGCTCGCGCCAGGCGCGGGGGCGGTCGCCGGGCACCGTACGGGCGAGCAGGGCCGGGTCCGGGCGGTCCAGGAGGTGGTAGCGGCCGTCGCCGGCGAGGACGAAGGCGTTGTTGCCCGGTTCGGTGGCGGCCCGGGCCAGGGCGTCGAGGGCGTCCTGCAGGGAGCCCTCCAGGGTGCGTACCCGGAAGGCGTCGCCGAGGGCGGCGAGCGCCCGGGAGGCGGGCAGCTGGTGCAGCAGGCGGTGGATGGCCCGTACGCGCAGCGGGTAGCGGGCGGTGTCGACGAGCAGGACCAGGCCGAAGTCCCAGGGTCCGGGTGCCGGTTGTTCGGCGTGCAGGCGCAGGTAGGTGGCCCAGCGGTGGTGGCCGTCGGCGATCAGTGCGTGCTGGTGGGAGAGGTCGGCGTCGATGACGGCGAGGTCGTCGGCGTCGGTGACGGCCCACAGGCGGTGGGCGTAGCCGTCCTCGGTGGTGGTGGACAGCAGCGGTTCGGTGGTGGTGACGCGCTCGATGACACCGGCGGCGCCCTCGGTGCCGTCGCCGTTGCCGCGGTAGGAGAAGAGCAGCGGTTCGAGGTTGGCGCCGGCGCTGCGCATCAGGGCGGCGCGGTCCTCGATGATGTGGGGCATGACGTCCTCGTGGGGCAGGACGATGCCCTCCTCGCGGGGGGTCAGGCGCAGGGCGCCGATGAGACCGCGCTGGAGTATGCCTTCGCCGCGCTGTTCGTAGATGTACAGCGCGGGTTCGGGGTCGGCGGCGAGGATGCGTTCCTCCTGCCAGCGGCGCAGGGTCTCGGCGGCCTGGCGGTGCCGGTCGGCGGCGGTGGCGGCCTGCGGGAGGATGAGCCGGACGATGTTGTGCGGGTCCGCGGTCTCCAGGTGGCGCAGTCCGTCGGGCCGGACGACGACGTCGTACGGTGGGGAGGTGACGGCAGCGAGGCTGCCCACCCTCTCGGGGACGTAGCGCAGTCCTCGGAATGGGGCGAGACGAAGTCCCCCTGCTACCGGTTCGCCGTTGCCGTGGCCTGAAGTGCTCATTGTGAAATGTTATGTCTCCGGCCCGGATGAGCAATGATCCGGGAGGAGACGTGCAGCACAAAGGAGCGATCACAGCCATGAACCACACCGTGCGACTGCGGCCCGAGGGCAGCGAGCGGCCGCTGGGCGCCGCCTACGACACGGCCCTGCTGGACCTGGACGGTGTGGTCTACGCCGGCGGCGCGGCGATCGCCTACGCGGTGGAGTCGCTGGAGCGGGCCCGCGAGGACGGCATGCACCTGGCGTACGTGACCAACAATGCCGCGCGCACGCCGCAGACGGTGGCGGGGCATCTGACGGAGCTGGGGGTGCCGGCCGCGCCGGAGGACGTGATCACCTCGGCGCAGGCGGTGGCCCGGCTGATCGCCGATCAGGTGCCGGGCGGTGCCAAGGTGCTGGTGATCGGTGCCGAGGGGCTGCGGGTGGCGCTGGCCGAGCGCGGGCTGGTGCCGGTGGACTCGGCGGACGACGACCCGGCGGCGGTGGTGCAGGGCTACGGCGGGCCGGACATGCCGTGGTCGCGGCTGGCGGAGGCGTCGTACGCGGTGGCGCGCGGCGTGCCGTGGTTCGCGTCCAACACCGACCTGACCATTCCCACCGGCCGGGGCATCGCGCCGGGCAACGGGGCGGCCGTGCAGGCCGTGCGGATAGCCACGGGTGCCGAGCCGCAGGTGGCGGGCAAGCCGCGGCCGCCGATGCACCGCGAGACGATCCTGCGCACCGGGGCCGAGCGGCCGCTGGTGGTGGGGGACCGGCTGGACACGGACATCGAGGGCGCGCACGTCGGCGGGGTGGACTCGCTGCTGGTGCTGACCGGGGTCACCACGGCCGCGCAGCTGCTCGCGGCGCGGCCGGAGCACCGGCCGACGTACGTCTCCGAGGACCTGCGGGGTCTGCTGGAGCCGCACCCGGCGGTGGTGGACGGACGGTGCGGCGGCTGGTCGGCGTCGGCCGGCGACGGGGAGCTGGTGCTGGAGGGCGAGGGCGCGCCGATCGACGGGCTGCGGGCGCTGTGCGCCGCGGCGTGGACGGCGGCGGGCGAGGAGGCCTGTGCCCTGGACGCGGCGAAGGCGCTGGCGCGCCTGGGGTACTGACCGCCCGGTGGCGGTGGGCCGGGTGCTGCGGCCCACCGCGTTCGGTCAGGTCGTCTTCTTGGCCTTGCGGAGGGCCTCGGCGAGGTTCTCCAGGAGCGGGGCGCAGCCGGCGTAGGAGAAGCGGGGCTCGCTGAGCCAGGGGGAGACCTGGCCGGCCCGGACGGCGGGCAGCTTCGCCCAGGTGGGCCTGGCCGCGAGGTCCTTGGGCTGCAGGGCGGAGGTGCGGCTGTCGAGCAGGATGAGGTCGGCGGCGTACCGGTCGGCGTTCTCCCAGCTCAGGCTCTCGAAGTAGCCGCCCTTGTCGAGCTTTTGCGGGACGACGAGGTCGACGCCGAGCTGACGGAAGTACATGAGGTCGGCGTTGACGGCCGGGTTGGAGACGTAGAACAGGTCGGCGCTGCCGGAGGCGGCCATGACCTTGACGGGGTTGTCCTTGGCGGCCTTGCGCACGGCCTCGGCGGCGGCCTCGAAGCGGGCCTTGGCGTCGGTGACCTTCTTGGCGTTCAGGTCGGCGCCGAGGGCGGCGGCGAGTTCGGCGTTGCGCTTGATGGGGTCGAGCATCGGCACGCGGGCGGCGGTCAGGCCGATGCTGGGCGCGAGGCCGAGGATCTTCTTCTTGCTCTCCTCGGGGACGTACCAGAGCGCATCGGGCTCGAACATGTTGCTGACGAGGAGTTCGGGGTCGAGGGCGGCGTACTTCTCGATGTTGAACTCGCCCCAGGTGTTGCCGAGCACGGTGAGCTTGTCGACGTCGAGGTCGCCGGCCTGCGGGTCGGGCCTGCCGTCGGACAGGCGGGTGGGGCCGAAGACGCCGGTGCACTCGACGCCGAAGTCGTGCAGGGCGGCGGCGGTGCCGGTGAAGGCGACGATGCGCTTGGGGGTGCGGTCGAGCCGTACGGTCTGACCCCGGTCGTCCTTGAAGCTCCACGGGCCGCCGCCCTTGCCGCCGGCCCCGCCGCCGGAGTCCTTCGCCGCGCCGCAGGCGGCGAGCAGGGCGCCGACGCCGAGGGCGCCGCCGGTGGCGAGGAGACCGCGACGGGTGAGGGTGGGGGAGGTGGTGCTCATGTCGGTGGCGCTTCTCTTCCGTGACGGGTGGGGCCCGGGAGGGGGGTCGATGAAAGGTTAGGCTAACCTAACGTGGTGTTGGTCGACAGTCCCCCTCCCTCCACCGAGCGCCCCACCGGGCCCGCCGCCGCGCCCGTGCCGCGCCGCAGGGCCGCGCATGCCGCCGGCCTCGTCGCCGCAACGGGTCTGCTCCTGCTGGCCGTCGCCGCGTCCCTGGCCGTCGGAGCCAAGCCGGTCCCGCTCGATGCGGTCTGGCACGGCCTGTTCCACTACACCGGCAGCGACACCGACGTCGTCGTACGGGACGTGCGCGTGCCCCGCACGCTCCTCGGCGTCCTCGCCGGCACCGGACTGGGGCTCGCCGGCGCGGTGATGCAGGCCCTCACCCGCAACCCGCTCGCCGACCCCGGACTGTTCGGCATCAACGCCGGCGCCGCCGCGGCCGTCGTCTCCGCCGTCACCTTCCTCGGCGTCACCTCGCCGGGCGGCTACGTGTGGTTCGCCTTCCTCGGCGCCGCCCTGGTCTCCGTCGTCGTCCACGTCCTCGGCGGCACCAGGAGCGCCACGCCCGTACGCCTCGCCCTGGCCGGCACCGCCGTGACCGCCGCCCTCAACGGCTACGTCTTCATGGTCGAGCTGTCGGACTCCGCCGCGCTGGACACGATGCGCTTTTGGACCGTCGGCTCGTTCGCCGCCGCCACCGGCGACACCGTCGCCCGGGTCGCCCCCTTCGCCGCGGCCGGCGCCCTGCTCGCCCTGCTCCTCGCCCGGCCCCTGGACGCCCTCGCACTCGGCGAGGACCACGCCAGGGCCCTGGGCACCCGGCCCGCCCTCGTCCGCGCCGCCGGCCTGCTCGCCGTCACCCTGCTGTGCGGCGCCGCCACCGCCGCCTGCGGGCCCATCGCCTTCGCCGGGCTGATGGTCCCCCACCTCGTGCGCACCTTCACCGGACCCGGCCTCGGCCGCCTGCTGCCGTACACGGCCCTGCTGGCGCCCGTCCTGATGCTCGCCTCCGACGTCGTCGGCCGCGTCGTCGCCCGGCCCTCGGAGGTACAGGCCGGCATCGTCACCGCGCTCATCGGCGGCCCCCTGTTCGTCCACCTCGTCCGGCACCGGAGGACGGCCCAGCTGTGACCGCCACCCAGACCCCCCGCCCCCCGCGCGTCCTGCGCGCCCCCGGCGGCCTGTCCGTACGCCTGCACCCGCGCTCGGCCCTCGTCGTCGTGCTGCTCCTGGCCTGCGCCTTGGCCGCCTCCGTGGTCCTCATCGGCAGCGGCGACTACCCGATGGAGCCCGGCGACGTCCTGCGCACCCTCACCGGGGGCGGCACCGGCGCCCAGGAGTTCATCGTCCGCGAACTGCGCCTGCCGCGCGTCGTGGTCGGCCTGCTGGCCGGCGCCGCCCTCGGACTGGCCGGCGCCGTCTTTCAGTCCGTCACCCGCAACCCCCTCGGCAGCCCCGATGTCCTCGGCCTCGCCCAGGGCGCCACGACCGGCGCGCTGCTGGTCATCGTGCTCCGGCACGGCGACACCGCCTCCGTCGCCGCCGGGGCCGCGGCCGGCGGCCTCGCCGCGGGCGCCGCCATCTACGCGCTGGCCTGGCGCAAGGGCGTGCACGGCTACCGGTTCGTCCTCGTCGGCGTCGGCGTGGCCGCCGTCCTCACCGCCCTCATCGGCTACCTGCTGACCAAGGCCGGACTCACCGACGCCGCCCGCGCCACCGTCTGGATGGTCGGCTCCCTCACCGGGCGCGGCTGGGAACAGGTCTGGTCGCTGCTGGGCGCCTGCACCGTCCTCGTCCCGCTCGCCCTCGGCCACGGCCGGTCGCTGCGGATGCTCGAAATGGGCGACGACACGGCGTACGCGCTGGGCGTGCGCGTCGAGCGCGTACGCATCGGCGCGCTCGGCACCGCCGTCCTGCTGACCACCGCGGCCACCGCCGCCGCCGGCCCCATCGCCTTCGTCGCCCTCGCCGCCCCCCAGCTCGCCCGGCGGCTCACCCGCGCCCCCGGCCCCAACCTCCTCGCCGCCACCTGCACCGGCGCGGCCCTGCTGACCGGGGCCGACCTGGCCGCGCAACGGCTCTTCGGGGCCGACCGGCTGCCGGTGGGGGCGTTCACGGGAACGGCCGGCGGCTGCTACCTGCTGTGGCTGCTGTTCACCGAGCGGCGGGCGGGACGCATATGAACGCCGTGCACAGGAACCATCCGATCGGGAGCCAGACCGTGAGCCGACTGCGGGCCGAATCCGTCACCCTCGCCTACGACGGGCGCACCATCGCCGAGGACCTGTCGGTCACCGTGCCCGACCACTCCTTCACCGTCGTCGTCGGCCCCAACGCCTGCGGCAAGTCGACCCTGCTGCGCGCACTGGCCCGCATGCTCAAGCCGCGCGCCGGGGCCGTCCTGCTCGACGGCGCCGCCATCGGCTCGTACCCCGCCCGCACGGTCGCCCGCACCCTCGGACTGCTGCCGCAGTCCTCCGTCGCCCCCGACGGCATCACCGTCGCCGACCTCGTCGCCCGCGGCCGCCACCCCCACCAGGGACTGCTGCGCCAGTGGTCCGAGGAGGACGAGCGCATCGTCGGCGAGGCCATGGCCGCCACCGGCGTGTCCGCCCTGGCCGGCCGGCACGTCGACGAACTCTCCGGCGGACAGCGGCAGCGGGTCTGGATCGCCATGGCCCTCGCCCAGTGCACGCCCCTGCTCCTGCTGGACGAGCCCACCACCTACCTCGACATCCAGCACCAGATCGACCTGCTCGACCTGCTCGCCGACCTGCACGAGGAGGAGGGGCGCACCCTGGTCGCCGTCCTGCACGACCTCAACCAGGCGGCGCGCTACGCGACGCACCTGATCGCGATGCGGGACGGGAAGGTCGTGGCGGCCGGGCCGCCCGCGCAGATCGTGACCGAGGAACTGGTGGAGGAGGTCTTCGGGGTGCGCTGCCAGGTCATCGACGACCCGCAGAGCGGGACTCCGCTGGTCGTCCCGGCGGCCCGCCGGAAGGGGGCTACAAAATCGAGCGCAGGCGCAGCACGTCCTTCAACGACGCCTTCAGCCTGACCCGGCCGCTCGCCCACGCCTTCGCGAAGTTCAGCTTGCCGTCCACCAGGGCCAGCAGGTCGTCCCCCGTCATCTCCAGACGGATCTCCGCCCGCTCCTCCGGGGCGCCCTCGCGCGTACGGACCTCCCGCAGGTGGCCCTCGCGCAGGTGACCGGTGAAGGTCACGTCCAGGTCGGTGACGTGGCAGCTCAGCGAGCGGTCCAGCGCCGCCGCGCGGCGCACTCCGTCGCTCGCCTCGGCGAGGTTCTGCGCCAGCCGGTCCAGTGCCGCCAGGCACTCCTCAATGGTCGCCATCGCCAAGGACGGTACCCCACGAGCGGCGCCGCGCAGGAGAAGCCGCCGCCGCGGGGTAGCGTCGGAGCCATGACCGACGACGTCAGTGACGACATGAGCGAAGAGCTGCGGCCCGAGCCGCGTCCGCTCGGGCTGGAGCGGATCCCCACCGGCCATCCCGGCGTCGACGCCGCGCTGGAGCGGCTGGCCGACGCCGACGACCTCGACGTCAGCGGTCACCCGCAGGTGTACGAGGATGTACACGAGGGGCTGCGCCGGGCGCTCGCCGCGCTCGACGAGGCCCCCACGCCGAAACACGCCGATCACAGGAGCTGAACCGCACGTGGCAGTGACCCGCCGCCGACTCGACGCGGAGCTGGTGCGCCGCAAGCTGGCCCGTTCCCGCGAGCACGCCAGCCAGCTGATCGCCGCGGGCCGGGTGACCGTCGGCGGCACGACGGCGACCAAGGCCGCCACCCAGGTCGAGACCGCCGCCGCCATCGTCGTCGCCCAGGACGACAGCGACCCGGACTACGTCTCGCGCGGCGGGCACAAGCTCGCCGGCGCGCTGGCGGCCTTCGTACCGCGCGGCCTGAAGGTCGAGGGGCGCCGCGCGCTGGACGCGGGCGCCTCCACCGGCGGGTTCACCGACGTCCTGCTGCGCTCCGGTGCCGCGCACGTCGTCGCCGTCGACGTCGGGTACGGGCAGCTCGCCTGGTCCCTGCAGAGCGACGAGCGCGTCACCGTGAAGGACCGTACCAACGTACGCGAGTTGACGCTGGAGCAGATTGACGGCGAGCCTGTCGACCTGGTTGTCGGTGATCTGTCCTTCATTCCGCTCGGGCTGGTGCTGCCCGCCCTGGTGGCCTGCTCGGCGCCCGACGCCGACCTCGTCCTCATGGTCAAGCCGCAGTTCGAGGTCGGCAAGGAGCGGCTCGGCACCGGCGGCGTCGTACGCAGCGCCGAACTGCGCGCCGAGGCGGTGCGCGGCGTAGCCGCACGCGCCGCCGAGCTCGGGCTCGGCGTACTGGGGGTTACCGCGAGCCCGCTGCCCGGGCCGTCCGGCAATGTCGAGTACTTTCTGTGGCTGCGCGCCGGTGCGCCTGAACTGGACCCGGCGGATGTCGACCGTGCAGTGGCGGAGGGGCCCCGTTGACCACTTCAAAAGCACCATCAGCACCATCAGCACCGTCAGCAGTATCGGCTGAACGCACTGTCTTCCTGCTCGCCCACACCGGGCGCCCGGCCGCGATCCGCAGCGCCGAACTCGTCGTGCAGGGCCTCCTTCGCTGCGGCATCGGCGTGCGGGTGCTCGCCGAGGAGGCCGCGGACCTGCCGCTGCCGGCGGCGGTCGAGCGCGTCGAGGCCGGGCCCGGCTGCGCCGACGTCCTGGAGGGCTGCGAACTGCTGGTGGTGCTCGGCGGCGACGGCACGCTGCTGCGCGGCGCCGAGTTCGCCCGCAGCTCCGGGGTGCCGATGCTGGGCGTCAACCTCGGGCGCGTCGGCTTCCTCGCGGAGGCCGAGCGCGACGACCTCGACAAGGTCGTCGACCGGGTCGTCACCCGTGACTACGAGGTCGAGGAGCGTATGACCCTCGACGTGCTCGTGCGCACCGACGGTCACGTCGTGCACACCGACTGGGCGCTGAACGAGGCGTCCGTGGAGAAGGCGGCGCGCGAGCGGCTGCTGGAGGTCGTCACCGAGGTCGACGGGCGGCCCGTCTCGCGCTTCGGCGGGGACGGAGTGGTGTGCGCCACGCCCACCGGGTCGACGGCGTACGCCTTCTCCGCGGGCGGGCCGGTGGTGTGGCCCGAGGTGGAGGCGCTGCTGATGGTCCCCATCAGCGCACATGCCCTGTTCGCCAAGCCGCTGGTCACCGCGCCGGACTCGGTGCTGGCGGTGGAAGTACAGCCGCAGACGCCGAACGGGGTGCTGTGGTGCGACGGGCGGCGCAGTGTGGAGCTGCCGGCGGGGGCGCGGGTGGAGGTACGGCGGGGGGCGGTGCCGGTGCGGTTGGCGCGGCTGCACCATGCGTCGTTCACGGATCGGCTGGTGGCGAAGTTCGCGCTGCCGGTGGCTGGGTGGCGGGGCGCTCCGCACTGAGTGGGTGGGTGCCGGGGGCTGGGTGCTGGGTGCCGGGGGCGGTGTGGGGTGGGTGCCGGTGGGGGCTGCGCTCTTCGCGGTCCCTGGTCGCGGTGCTGCCTACCCCGCACCCGGCGGCCAGGAGCGAAGAGCGCCTCACGCCCCCACCGACACCCACCCCACCCCGCCCCCTCCCGCCGGTGGCCCGGTGCGCCCCGCCCGGTTGTGGGCAGGCGCGCCCGGTTGTGGGCAATCGTTCCGCTGGGGGCACCTCCCAGCGGTAGCTGGGGGAGGAACGGGTGGGCACAACCGGACCACCGGCCTGCACCCGGACACGGTGCCCCCGGTTCGGGGTGATGAGACGGGAGCCCGTCGCGGGCCGGGCCCGCGACCTCGTATGGTCGTACCCGTGTTGGAGGAGATGCGGATCCGGTCCCTGGGCGTCATCGATGACGCGGTCGTCGAGCTGGCGCCCGGTTTCACGGCGGTCACCGGCGAGACCGGTGCCGGCAAGACCATGGTCGTCACCAGCCTCGGGCTGCTGCTGGGCGGGCGTGCCGACCCGGCGCTCGTGCGGGTGGGTGCGAAGGCGGCCGTGGTGGAGGGGCGGCTCGCCGTGGACGGGGGTTCCTCCGTGGCCGTGCGGGCCGAGGAGGCCGGTGCGGAGCTGGACGACGGCACGCTGCTCATCAGCCGTACCCTCTCCGCCGAGGGGCGTTCGCGCGCCCACCTCGGCGGGCGGAGCGTGCCGGTGGGGTTGCTGGGGGAGCTGGCCGACGACCTGGTGGCCGTGCACGGCCAGACCGACCAGCAGGGTCTGCTGAGGCCGGCGCGGCAGCGGCAGGCACTCGACCGGTACGCGGGTGATGCCGTGGCCGTCCCGCTGGCCAAGTACGCCGACGCCTATCGGCGGCTGCGGGCCGTCTCCGCCGAGCTGGGCGAGATCACCGAGCGGGCGCGTGAGCGTGCTCAGGAGGCCGATCTGCTGCGCTTCGGTCTGCAGGAGATCGCCGCCGTCGAGCCGCGGGTCGGCGAGGACGCCGAGCTGGCCGCGGAGGCGGAGCGGCTCGGGCACGCGGAGTCGCTCGCCTCGGCCGCCACTGTCGCGCACGCGGCGTTGGCGGGTGATCCGGAGGATCCTGAAGGTGTCGACGCCACCACGCTTGTCGCCGGTGCGCAGCGGGCGTTGGAGGCCGTGCGGTCGCACGATCCCGCGCTGGCCGCGCTCGCCGATCGGCTGGCCGAGGTCGGGATCCTGCTGGCCGACGTCTCGGGCGAGCTCGCGGGGTACGCCTCGGATCTCGATGCCGATCCGCGCCGGCTGGCCGCCGTCGAGGAGCGCCGGGCGGCGCTGACGCATCTGACCCGCAAGTACGGCGAGGACGTCGGTCAGGTCCTGGCCTGGGCCGAGGCGGGTGCCGCCCGTCTGGCCGAGTTGGACGGCGACGACGACCGCATCGGTGAGCTGACCGCCGAGCGCGATGTTCTGCGCGCGGAACTGGGCGAGCTCGCGCAGGTGCTGACCGACGCCCGTACGGAGGCGGCGAAGCGATTCGCCGACGCGGTCACCGCCGAGCTCGCCTCGCTGGCCATGCCGCATGCGCGGGTGACGTTCGCCATCCGGCAGAACGAGGTCGCCGATCCGGCGGCCGGCATCGAGGTGGGCGGCCGTGCGGTGGCGTACGGTCCGCACGGCGCCGACGACGTCGAGCTTCTGCTCACCCCGCACCCCGGGGCGCAGCCCCGGCCCATCGCCAAGGGTGCTTCGGGCGGTGAGCTCTCGCGCGTCATGCTGGCCGTGGAGGTCGTCTTCGCCGGTTCGGACCCGGTGCCGACGTACCTCTTCGACGAGGTGGACGCCGGTGTCGGCGGCAAGGCCGCCGTCGAGGTGGGCCGGCGTCTGGCCCGGCTCGCGCAGTCGGCGCAGGTCGTGGTGGTCACGCACCTGCCGCAGGTGGCCGCCTTCGCCGACCGCCATCTGGTGGTGGAGAAGACCCACGACGGCTCCGTGACCCGCAGCGGCGTCAAGATCATGGAGGGCGAGGACCGCATCCGCGAGCTGTCCCGGATGCTCGCGGGCCAGGAGGACTCGCAGCTCGCCCGCGCCCACGCCGAGGAGCTGCTGCAGGCGGCGCGGGCCGGGCGCTGACACCCGGGTAGCCTGGGCGGGCACGTGATCTTGAGGAGTGACATGTCCGCCCGGCCCCGCATCCTGTACGTGACGGACCTCGCCTACCCGGCCCGCGGCCGCAGGTACTGCGACGAGGACATCGTCCTGACCGCCCGGCTGCGCGAGGACTTCGACCTCGCGCTGTGCCACCCGCTGGACGCCGCGGAGCTGATGGCGGGCTTCGACGCCGTGGTCGTGCGCAACAGCGGGCCGGTGCTGCACTACCAGGCCGCGTACGAGGACTTCCGCGCCCGCGCGGTGCGGGAGGGGGTGCGGGTGTACAACCAGCTCACCGGCAAGGCCGACATGGCCGGCAAGCAGTATCTGGTCGACCTCACGGCGGCGGGTCTGCCCGTCATTCCCACGGTCGACCGGGCCGAGGACCTGGGGCGGCTGCCGCAGGTCGCGCAGTACGTGGTCAAGCCGAAGGCCGGCGCGGACTCCATAGGCCTGCGCTTCGTGAGCGCGCAGGAGCTGCGGGGGCTGGAGTACGGGGACGTCCTCGTGCAGCCCCGCATCGACTTCCGCTACGAGGTGTCGTTCTACTTCGTCGACGACGCCTTCCAGTACGCGCTGTACGCCCCCGACCCGGGCAGGCGCTGGGAGCTCGAACGCTACGAGCCCACGCCGGAGGACGTGGACTTCGCCCGCCGCTTCGTCGACTGGAATGCGATCGAGCACGGCATCCAGCGCGTCGACGCCTGCCGGGCGCCGGACGGCGAACTGCTGCTGGTCGAGCTGGAGGACCTCAACCCCTATCTGTCGCTGGACCTTCTCGACGAGGCGGCGCGGGAGGAGTTCGTGGTCGCGTTCAAGCAGGCCCTGCACCGGCTGGTGGCGGCGTGAGGGCGCTGATCACGGCCGCGGTGGCGACGCGCGGGGTGTACGAGACCGTGCGGCGGATCCGGCCCGGGCTCGGTGCGCGTACCAACCGCGAGGGGCGGACGGTCCACCTGTGCGCCGGGCCGGCGGCCGTGGCGGGCACGGCCCTCGCGGTTGCTGCGGTGCCGGGGGCCCCGGCCCGGCACCGGGCGGCGGGTGCGCTGGCCGTGCTCGCGGCGGGGGCCTGCGGGGCGTACGACGACATGGCCGGCGATCATCGGCGGGGTTTCCGCGCCCACCTGGGCGCGCTGCGCCGGGGCGAGGTCACCAGCGGTGCGGTGAAGCTCTTCGGCATCGGCGCGGCCGGGCTGGCGGCGGGGGCCGTGCTGAAGGGCCGGCCCCTCGACCGGTTCCTGGCCGGGGTGGTGGTCGCCGGGTCGGCGCACGCCGTCAACCTGCTGGACGTGCGCCCGGGACGCGCCGGCGGGGCGGTCCTCGCGCTGGCCGCGGGCGGCCTGCTGCGCGGGGCGCCCATGGCGGGCGCGCCGCTGGGCGCGGCGGCGGCCCTGCTGCCCGAGGACGTCGCCCGGCGCACGATGCTCGGCGATGCCGGTGCCCACGCGCTGGGCGCGGCCCTCGGCCTGGCGGCCGTGTCGGCCAACGGCCGCGCCGGCCTCGCGGTGCACGCCGCGGTGGTGACGGCGGCGGCCGTCGCCGCGGACGGCTGAGCCGGGGGCGTGCCTACCGGTTCGGCGCGGGGGCGAGCCCGTCCGCGACCAGCCCAGCGAGCACGGCCTCACCGAGGGCCTGGACGGCCGATCGAGGCCGGACCATGACCGTGAACTCCTTGATCCGCCCGTCGTCGTCGAAGTGCAGCTGGTCGATGCCGTGGATCTCCTTGCCGCCGACCCGGGCGCGGAAGACCAGGACAGCCGACGGGGCGGAGGTGTCGTCGCTGCTGGTGTGCGCGGTGCCGGTGTACCGGCCGACGTAGCGGAAGTCCTCGAACGTGCGCAGCAGCACCCCGAAGAGACCCAGCACCATCGCCTTGCCCTCGAACGGCGTGAACTTCACCGGGCTGTAGAAGCGGATGTCCTCGGTGAACAGGTCGTCGAGCGCCGCGAGGTCACGGTGGTCGACGGCGGAGCGGAAGCGGTCTGCGGTGGTCATCCGTCACTCCTGAAGTAGTCATGAAGAAGATTAGTCATTTTCCTGACTATCATGGGGTGCGGAGCGGGCAACAGGGGGAGGAAGGGACGATCCGATGGCGCTGCGCCACGCCGTACTGGCGGCACTGCTCGACGGAGAACTCAGCGGCTACCAGCTCACCAAGGCCTTCGACCTGGGCATGGCCAACTTCTGGCACGCCCAGCCGCAGCAGCTCTACGCCGAACTGAACCGGCTGGAGAAGGACGGCTTCATCGCGGGCCGCGAGGTCCTCCAGGAGACCCGCCCCACCAAACGCCTCTTCCACGTCACCGACGCCGGCCTTGCGGAGCTGGAGCGCTTCACGGCCGCCTCCGCGAAGCCCTCCTTCATCCGCGACGACCTGCTCGTCAAGGTCCAGGCCGCCGACCACGTCGACACCGCGACCCTCATCGCGCAGCTCGCCGAGCGGGCCGCCGTGGCCCGGGCCCGGATCGACCTGTTCACGGACCTGCTGCGCACCATGCGGGGCGAGCGCACCGAGGAGGACTTCCTGCGCCACGGCGCCCGCATCGGCCCCTACCTCACCTGCGCCCGCGGCCTGGCCTTCGAGGAGGGCAACCGCGACTGGTGCGAGCGGGCGATCGGGATCCTGCGGGTGAGGTCGGGGGCCGGGCTCCCGCCAGGGAATCCCCAAAGCGGGTGAATCCGAAGAACTGCGGGCGAGGTGGGACGGGCCGGTCCCGTGGGGATGGCACTCCTGCCGCGCTCCCGCCTGGCATCCTGGCCTTCAGCACCCCGCCCCGTACGCCCGCCCGACGTCGAGCCAGGAGCCCCCACCGCGTGAGCAGCACACCCGGCCCCGCCCACGCGCGGCCGCCTCTGCACGCCGTACAGGTCCTGGGCAGCGGGAGCGGCGGCAGCGGCGCGCACGTGCGATCGCTGACCGGCGGGCTCGTGGCGCACGGGCTGCGGGTGACCGTGTGCGGGCCGCAGGTCGCCGAGGCGCGGTACGCCTTCACCGAGGGCGGCGCGGAGTTCAGCCCGCTCGTGCCCGGTGGCAACGCCCTGGCCGTCGGCGGGATCCGGGCCGCGAGCGCCGGTGCCGACGTGGTGCACGCGCACGGCCTGCGCTCCGGGATGCTCGCCGCCCTCGCGCTGCGCGGCCGCAGCACGCCGCTGGTCGTCACCTGGCACAGGCGGGTGCGGGCGCACGGGGCGCGCACGCACGTCGTACGGCTGATGGAGCGCCAGGCCGCCCGTGCCGCCGCCGTGGTGCTGGGCGCCTCCCCCGACCTGGTCGACCAGGCCCGGCTGCGCGGTGCACGCGACGCCCGCCTCGCCCCGGTGGCCCTGCCCGCGCCGCGGACGGTGCCGGACGAGGACGAGTGCCTACGGCTCAAGGCCCGCGCCGAACTGGGTGCGACGGGGCGGCCCCTGGTGATGACCGTCGGGCGCCTGGAGCCCGGCCAGGGCCACGGGCCGCTGCTGGACGCGGCCCGCGCCTGGCGGGAGATGGACCCCGAGCCGCTGCTGGTGGTGGCGGGCGAGGGCGCCGAGCGCCCCCGCCTGCAGCGGCGGATCGAGGACGAGCAGCTGCCCGTCCTCCTCCTCGGCCGCCGCGACGACGTGCCCGAGCTGCTGGCCGCGGCCGACGTGGTCGTCATGCCCAGCCGCTGGGAGGCCCGGTCGCTGCTCGCCCAGGAGGCGCTGTACGCGGGCGTGCCGCTGGTGGCGACGGCGGTGGGCGGCGTGCCCGACCTCGTGGGGGACGCGGCCGAACTCGTCCCCTACGGGGACGCGGCGGCGCTCGCGCTGGCCGTGGAACGGCTGCTGGGCGATCCGGTGCGGTGCGCGGAGCTCGTGGAGGCCGGACGCCGGCTGACGGCCAGTTGGCCCACGGAGACCGACACGGTGGCGCACGTCCTCAGCGTGTACGACGAGCTCGTCCGGGCGTGAGCGGCGCCCCGCCGGGGCGCAGGGCTTCGCCTGGGTCTACGGGGCGCCGTGGGCTGGTGCAGTGCCCCGTAGGGGCGCGGGGGACTGCGCGACAAGCCACGACGCGCCCGCAGACGGGGCGCCGTGTCGCGCCCGCGCGGCGGCAGCCGCGGATCGGCACCACCCCGCGCCTCCTACGGGGCGCAGTGGTGGCGCGCCCGCAGGGCGAGGCTGAGGGAGAGCACCGTGTGCGGGGCGTCGAGGTCGGCGCCGAGCAGGCGCGCGATGCGGGCCAGCCGGTCGTAGAGCGTCTGCCGGTTGACGTGCAGTTCCCGGGCCGTCTCGGCCTTGCGGCCGGCGTGCGCCAGGTACGCCTCCAGGGTCGGCAGCAGCACCGGGCGGGCCGTGCCGTCGTGGGCGAGCAGGGGGCCGAGGACGCGGTCGACGAAGGCCGCGAGGTCGCCGTGCGAGCGCAGCTGCCACAGCAGGACGTCCACGTCGAGGTGGCGCGCGTCGTGCCAGGGCCGTTCCGCCGCGTCCGGCAGGCCGCGCACCGCCGTCGCCGCCTGCGCGGCGTGGCGCAGCCCGGCGCCGGCCGTGGCCCAGGTGGCGGGGGCGCCGGCGACGACCACGGGGGTGCGGCCGAGCGCCCGCTGCGCCCCGGCCCGCAGGGCGGCCGCGACCTTCGCGGCGACCACCGGGCGTTCGTCCTCCTCGCGCAGCCCCACGAGCAGCGGCACCCGGCCCTCCGGGAGGCGTACGCCGAGGAGCACCGGCGCGCCGACCGCGGCGAGTTCGCGCTGCAGCGCGCCGGCCAGCGACGCCCAGGACTCCGCCGGCACGCCGTCCGCGGCCAGCCGCATCACCACCGGCAGCAGCGGGCCCGGCCCGGGCCGGAAGCCGAGGACGCGGGCCTGTGCGGGGGCCTCCGACGCATCGAGCCGGCCCTCGGCGAGGTCGGTGAGGAAGTCGCCGCGTCCGCGGGCGGCCAGTTCCTCCTCCTGGCGGGCCTGCAGCAGGACGACCGCGAGCAGGCCCGCCGTGCGTTCGGCGGCGATCCGGTGCACGGGGGCGAGCGGCGCGTCGACCGGCAGCACCGTCAGCCGTCCGCGTGGCGTGCCCTCCGGCTGTCCGCCGGGGACGTCGACCACCACGCCGCCGCCCGGCACGGCACCGCGCAGGCCGTCCCACACCTGCAGGGCGTCGGCCGGGCCCGCCGCGTACAGCAGCCGTCCGTCGGAGCCCTGGAGGAAGACGGGGTTGCCCGCGAAGTCGGCGAACAATCTCAGCACTTCGGGGACGCCGCCCCCGCCGAGCAGGACCTCGGTGCAGCGCCGGTGCACCTCGTCGGCGCGGCGCAGCAGCGTGTAGTGCGCGTTGACGAGCTCGGTGTGGATCTCCTCGGTGACGGCGACGAAGGGCACCTCGCGGTGCAGCTGCACGAGCGGCAGGCCGAGGGCGCGGGCGGTGTCCACGACGGCCGGGGGCAGCGTGGTGAAGTGGGAGCCGAGTTCGACGACGAGGGCCGCCACGTCCCGGTCGACCAGGCCCCTGACGAAGGCCCGTTGCTCGGCGGGCCGGCTGCCCAGGCCCAGGCCGGTGGTCAGCAGCAGTTCACCGCCCTTGAGCAGGGCGGCGATGTGGGGCGCCTCGCAGGCGTGCACCCAGCGCACGGCGCGGTGCAGCGCCTCGCCGCCGGCCATCACCTGGGGCAGGCCGCGCTTGAGGGCGGGCAGCTGTAGGGCCCGTGCGACGGTGATCGTCTCCTCCATGCCGTGAACCTAGACCATCGCCCCCGCAGCTTTACTCTCTGTGCATGACAACCGGCATACCCGGCGTCGGCGCCGAGCCGTCCGCGCCCGCCCTCCCCGACCGCGCCGCGGTGCAGCGGCGCACCGTACGGGTCCTCGTCACGGCCCAGGCCGTGGCCGGTCTCGGCATGGGCTCGATGCTCTCCTCAGGCGGGCTGCTGGTGGAGCGGCTCTCCGGCTCGGCCTCGCTGGCCGGCATCGCCACGACGCTGATCACGCTCGGGGCGGCGCTGGCCGCCGTGCCGCTGGCGGCGCTGTCCCGGGCCCGAGGGCGCCGGGCCGGGCTGGGCACCGGCTGGCTGCTGGCCGCGGCGGGCTCGCTCGTCGTCCTGGCCGCGGCCCGGCTGGGCTGGTACCCGCCCGCACTGGCCGGCATGCTCCTGATCGGCGCGGCCTCCGCCGCCAACCTGCAGTCGCGCTACGCGGCCACCGACCTCGCCGAACCGGGCGCCCGGGCGGGCGCCCTGTCGGTGGTGGTCTGGGCGACGACGGTGGGCAGCGTGCTCGGCCCCAACCTCAGTGGCCCCGGCGAGCACACGGCCCGCCTGCTGCACCTGCCGCCCCCGGCGGGCACGTTCGTCTTCTCCGTCGCGGCGTTCGTGGCCGGCTGGGCCGTGGTGCACACCCGGCTGCGCCCGGACCCGCTGCTGATGCTGCCGGCACCGGCGCCCGCGGACACCCCGGGCGCCCCCCGCTTCACGGCCCGCATGGGCAGCGCCCTGCGGCACGTACGCAGCTCGCCGGCCGCGCTGACCGGGCTGGGCGCGCTGGTCCTGGGCCATGCGGTGATGGTCGCGGTCATGACGATGACACCGGTGCACCTCGCCCACCACGGGGCGTCGCTGAGCGTCATCGGCTTCACGATCAGCGTGCACATCGCGGGCATGTACGCCCTCTCGCCGCTGGTCGGCAAGGCGGCCGACCGGCTGGGCCGGGTGCCGGTGATCCTGCTGGGGCAGGCGCTGCTGGTGGTCGCGGCCCTGCTGGCGGGTACGGCGGGCAGCCGGCCCTGGCCGGTGACGTCCGGGCTGTTCCTGCTGGGCCTGGGCTGGTCGTGCGCGACCGTGGCCGGCTCGACGCTGCTGAGCGAGTCCGTCGACCCCGGGCACCGCCCTGAGGTCGAGGGGCTGTCCGACACCCTGATGAATCTCGTCGGCGCGGCGGGCGGCGCGCTCTCCGGCCCCGTCCTGGCCGACTACGGCTACGGCGGGCTCAACGCGGCGGCAGCGAGCCTCGTCGTTCCGGTGGCCGCACTGCTCGTACTGCCGCTCCGGCGGAAGTGAGGCCATGCGGCGGTCCCGGGCCTCCGGCCGATCACGCAGCGCCCCGAAGGGGCGCGGGGAACTGCGCGATCGGCCACCGAGGGCCCGCGGTCGACGTGCCATCCCGAGGCCGGGGCGAAGCACAGCATCCTGACTGCGGGCGCGTCGTGGCTTGTCGGGCCCACGCGGCGGCAGCCGCAGATCGAACGCTGCCCCGCGCCCCTTCGGGGCGTACCCGGGCTCTGCCCGGGTTCGCCGGCGGCGCTAGCCGCCGAAGGCGCTGGAGGCCGTCAGCCGCAGCGCGGTGTCGATCAGCGGCACATGGCTGAAGGCCTGCGGGAAGTTGCCCACCTGCCGCTTCAGGCGCGGGTCCCACTCCTCCGCCAGCAGCCCCAGGTCGTTGCGCAGGCCCAGCAGCTTCTCGAACAGCTGCCGCGCCTCGTCCACCCGGCCGATCATCGCCAGGTCGTCGGCCAGCCAGAAGGAGCAGGCGAGGAAGGCGCCTTCGTCGCCCTCGAGACCGTCCACGCCGGCCTCGTGGCCGGCCGTGGGGTAGCGCAGGACGAAGCCGTCGGGCGTGGACAGCTCCCGCTGGATCGCCTCGATCGTGCCGATGACGCGCTTGTCGTCCGGCGGCAGGAAGCCCATCTGCGGGATCAGCAGCAAGGATGCGTCCAGCTCCTTGGAGCCGTAGGACTGCGTGAAGGTGTTGCGCTCCTTGTCGTAGCCCCTCTCGCACACGTCCCGGTGGATGTCGTCGCGCAGCTCGCGCCAGCGCTCCAGCGGCCCGTCGACGTCGCCGGACTCGATGAGCTTGATGGTGCGGTCGACGGCCACCCAGGCCATCACCTTGGAGTGCACGAAGTGCCGGCGCGGGCCGCGCACCTCCCAGATGCCCTCGTCGGGCTCGGTCCAGTGGTCCTCCAGGTAGCCGATGAGCCGCAGCTGCAGCAGCGAGGCGTAGTCGTTGCGGGCCAGGCCCGTCATGTGGGCCAGGTGCAGGGCCTCGGTGACCTCGCCGTAGACGTCCAGCTGGAGCTGGCCGGCCGCGCCGTTGCCGACGCGCACGGGTGCGGAGTTCTCGTAGCCGGGCAGCCAGGGCAGCTCCGCCTCGCCCAGCTCGCGCTCGCCCGCGATGCCGTACATGATCTGCAGGTTCTCCGGGTCGCCGGCGACCGCGCGCAGCAGCCACTCGCGCCAGGCGCGGGCCTCCTCGCGGTAGCCGGTGCGCAGCAGCGAGGACAGGGTGATCGCCGCGTCCCGCAGCCAGGTGTAGCGGTAGTCCCAGTTGCGCACGCCGCCGATCTCCTCCGGCAGCGAGGTCGTGGGCGCGGCCACGATGCCGCCGGTGGGGGCGTAGGTCAGGGCCTTGAGGGTGATCAGCGAGCGGACCACGGCGTCCCGGTAGGGGCCGTGGTACGTGCAGTGGCCCACCCACTCGCGCCAGAACTCCTCCGTGGCCTCCAGCGAGCCCTCCGGGTCCGGCAGGGCGGGCGGCTCGCCGTGCGAGGGCTGCCAGCTGATGGTGAAGGCGATCCGCTCCCCGGGCGAGACGGTGAAGTCGGAGTAGGTGGTCAGGTCCTTGCCGAAGGTGTCGACAGTGGTGTCCAGCCACACCGAGTCGGGGCCGGCGACGGCCACCGTGCGCTCGCCCACCTTGTGCACCCACGGCACGACGCGGCCGTAGGAGAAGCGCATGCGCAGCGCCGAGCGCATGGGCACCCGGCCGCTGACGCCCTCGACGATGCGGATCAGCTGCGGCGCTCCGTCGCGCGGCGGCATGAAGTCGATGATGCGGACGGTGCCGCGGGGGGTGTCCCACTCGGACTCCAGCACGAGGGAGTCGCCCCGGTACCGGCGGCGGTCGGCCCTGGGTGGCGCGGCCCCCGAGGGGTGCGCCGGGCCGATCCGCCAGTAGCCGTGTTCCTCTGTGCCGAGCAGTCCGGCGAAGGCCGCATGGGAATCGAACCGGGGCAGGCACAGCCAGTCGGCCGTACCGTCCCGGCAGACCAGTGCGGCGGTCTGCATGTCGCCGATCAGTGCGTAATCCTCGATACGCCCGGCCACGTCATCTCCAGTCGAACGGCATCCAGGACCCCAAAGGGCCTCTGACGGTCAAGCGATCTTCGACGAGCTCTGTTCCGGGAAGGGCCCCTCCCAGCGGTAGCTGGGGAAGGGCGGGAAGTGCCGTGCCGGCCGGCTCGCTGCGTGTGTCCGAGCAGGATACGACGCGCAGTTGGGAGACGCGCGACGCTTGATGGGGGAACATGTGCCGAATGGGTGGCCCGGTGCGCGCCGGGAGCGCGCCCCGTGCGCGAGCGGTGAGGCCCCCGTGACGGACGGTTCCGTCCCAGCTCGGGCCGCGTCACCGGACGCGCCCGGCCCCCGGCGCTGATACCCTGGTACCCCGTGGACCGGCGGGCCAAAGACCCCCCGACCGCAGCGACGGCACCCCCGACGAACGGCAGGGTGATCGCCGGTACGCACCTTCACCTCGCGACCACGGGAGCCCCCCTTTGGCAATTGCCGCAAAGCCCACGACGACCAAGCACCTCTTCGTCACCGGGGGTGTCGCCTCCTCGCTCGGCAAGGGGCTGACCGCCTCCAGCCTGGGCGCGCTGCTCAAGGCCCGGGGTCTGCGGGTGACGATGCAGAAGCTCGACCCGTACCTCAACGTCGACCCGGGCACGATGAACCCGTTCCAGCACGGTGAGGTGTTCGTCACCAACGACGGCGCCGAGACCGACCTGGACATCGGCCACTACGAGCGCTTCCTCGACGTCGACCTCGACGGCAGCGCCAACGTCACCACCGGCCAGGTCTACTCCACGGTGATCGCCAAGGAGCGGCGCGGCGAGTACCTGGGCGACACCGTCCAGGTCATCCCGCACATCACCAACGAGATCAAGCACCGCATCCGCCGCATGGCCACCGACGACGTCGACGTCGTCATCACCGAGGTCGGCGGCACCGTCGGCGACATCGAGTCGCTGCCGTTCCTGGAGACCGTCCGCCAGGTCCGCCACGAGGTCGGCCGCGACAACGTCTTCGTCGTGCACATCTCGCTGCTGCCCTACATCGGCCCCTCCGGCGAGCTGAAGACCAAGCCGACCCAGCACTCGGTCGCCGCCCTGCGCAACATCGGCATCCAGCCCGACGCGATCGTGCTGCGCGCCGACCGCGAGGTGCCCACCGCCATCAAGCGCAAGATCTCGCTGATGTGCGACGTCGACGAGGACGCGGTGGTCGCCGCCATCGACGCCAAGTCGATCTACGACATCCCCAAGGTGCTGCACGCCGAGGGCCTGGACGCCTACGTCGTGCGCAAGCTCGACCTGCCCTTCCGCGACGTGGACTGGGCGCAGTGGGACGACCTGCTCGAGCGCGTCCACCAGCCCGAGCACGAGGTCACCGTCGCCCTGGTCGGCAAGTACATCGACCTGCCCGACGCCTACCTGTCGGTGACCGAGGCCATCCGCGCCGGCGGCTTCGCCAACAAGGCCCGCGTGAAGATCAAGTGGGTCACCTCCGACGAGTGCAAGACCCCGGCGGGCGCCAAGCAGCAGCTCTCCGACGTCGACGCGATCTGCATCCCCGGCGGCTTCGGCGACCGCGGTGTCAACGGCAAGGTCGGCGCCATCACCTACGCCCGCGAGAACAGGATCCCGCTGCTGGGCCTGTGCCTGGGCCTGCAGTGCGTGGTCATCGAGGCCGCCCGCAACCTGGCCGGCATCGAGGGCGCCAACTCCACCGAGTTCGACCCCGCCACCGCCCACCCGGTCATCTCCACCATGGCCGAGCAGATGGACATCGTGGCCGGCGAGGGCGACATGGGCGGCACCATGCGCCTGGGCATGTACCCGGCCAAGCTGGCCGAGGGGTCCATCGTCCGCGAGGTCTACGGCGACGCCCCGTACGTCGAGGAGCGCCACCGCCACCGCTACGAGGTCAACAACGCCTACCGCAGCGAGCTGGAGAAGAAGGCGGGCATCGTCTTCTCCGGCACCTCCCCGGACAACAAGCTCGTGGAGTACGTCGAGTACCCGCGCGAGGTGCACCCCTACCTGGTGGCCACCCAGGCCCACCCGGAGCTGCGCTCCCGCCCGACCCGCCCGCACCCGCTCTTCGCGGGCCTGGTGAAGGCGGCCGTGCAGCGCCAGCAGGGCTGATCGGTACGGTTGAGCCGGGGTGAGGGCCTCCTACGGGGCCCCTCGCCCCGGCTTTTCCGTATCCGCCGGGGACTTTTGTTGGAGGACCGCACATGGGCATCAAGGACACCGCCGAGGAGTGGCAGGTCACCGCGACGCGCACGCCGTTCCAGGGCGCCAAGACCGGGGTCCGCACGGACACCGTGGTGATGCCCGACGGCACCACCGCCACCCGCGACTACCAGACCCACCCCGGCTCGGTCGCCGTCCTCGCCCTCGACGACGAAGGCCGCGTCCTGGTCGTCAACCAGTACCGCCACCCCGTCCGCCAGCGGCTGTGGGAGATCCCCGCCGGCCTGCTCGACGTGCCCGGCGAGCACCCGCTGCGCGCCGCCCAGCGCGAGCTGTACGAGGAGGCCCACGTCGAGGCCGAGGACTGGCGGGTGCTGACCGACGTCTACACCTCGCCCGGCGGCTGCGACGAGGCGGTGCGCGTCTTCCTCGCCCGCGGCATCTCCGCCGTGGAGGGCGAGCGCTTCGCCGTCGAGCACGAGGAGCTCGACATGCAGGTGGACCGGGTGCCGCTGGCCGATCTGGTGCGCGGCGTCCTCGTCGGCGAACTGCACAACACCTGCCTGGTCGTCGGCGTGCTCGCGCTGTCCGCCGCCCTGGCCGGCGACGGCCCCGAGGCCCTGCGCCCGGCCGACGCCCCCTGGCCGGCCCGCCCCTACGAGGCGTGACGCCCCGCTCTCCGGGGCCTTTTGATGCGACGATAGGTCAACCCGAATAGGTGATCTTCGCTGCCGGCGGACCGCGTTGCCCCCGGCTGTTACCCGGACCTCACGACACGGTGAACTAGGCTCGAAGCGTTCCCGGCCGCGGCCGCGGCCGGGCTCGTGCGTGCAGGGAGTGGACCCGTGGCGACCCGTCAGCGACTCGCGCCCCATGCGGCCTTCACGGCGGAGCGCGGGGATCTGTTCGTCGGGCGGCTGCGCGAGCTCAAGGAGCTGCGCGCCGACATCGTCCGCGCCGGACTCGACACCCTCTCCGGCCGCAAGCAGCCGCGCGGCCGGGTGCTGCTCATCGCCGGCCGGCCCGGATCGGGCCGCACCGCGCTGGCCGAGGAGCTCGCCCGGCAGCTCGTCACGGACTACCCGGACGGAGTACTGCGCGCCCGGCTGACGGGCGCCGACGGCGAGCCGGTGCCCACCGAACGCACCGCCCGCGCCCTGCTGGCCGCCCTGGACGCACCCGTACCGGCGGGCGCCGAGGAGGACGAGCTCACCCAGGCGCTGCGCACCGCCCTGAACGGCAAGCGGGTGCTGCTGCTCCTCGACGACGCCTCCGGCGCCGAGCAGGTCGAGCCGCTGCTGCCCGACGAGCCCGCGTGCCTGGTCGTGGCCGTCTCCCGCGGCCCGCTGACCGGCGTGCCCGACGTGCGCCCGTGCACCCTGGGCGGCCTGGACGCGCCGGCGGCCGTCGAACTGCTGGAGTGGTACGCCGGGCCCACCCGCATCACCTGCGACCCGGTGGCGGCCTCCCGGGTCGTCGAGGAGTGCTGCGGGCAGCCCGCGGCCCTCGTCCTCGTCGGCGGCTGGCTGGCCGCCCTGCCCAAGACCACGGTGGTCGACGCGGCCCGGCGGCTGCGCGAGCTGCCGCCGGCCGGCGGGGGAGAGGCCGCCGGCGGTCCGCTGGCCCGCGCCTTCTGGCTCGCCTACGAGGCGCTGCCCGCGCCCACCGCCCGCATGCTGCACCTGCTGGGCCTGGCCCCGGCCGGGCTGGCCGACGCCCATGTGGCCTCGGCCCTGGCCGGCTGCTCGCTGTCGACCGCCCAGTCCGTGCTGGAGGACCTGGCCACCCGGGGCCTGCTGCGCGCCGAGGGTCCGGCCGGCGAGGGCGAGGCGCTGCCCCCGCAGTACCGGGTGCCCGGCTGCCTCGCCGCAATGATCGACTCGCTGCTGCATGCGCAGGAGCGGCCGGCCGAGATCGAGCTGGCCCGGGCGCGCATGCTGGAGCGCACCGTGCGCCAGCTGCACTCCTGCCGGGCGGCCACTGAGCGCGACGACCCGGCGGTGCGGCGCAGGATCGAGCAGCTGCCCCGGGCCCTGCGCTTCCCCACCCGGCAGGCCGCCGAGGAGTGGCTGCTGGCCCGGCTGCCGGCCCTGCTGGCCGCCGCCCGGCTGGCCGTGGAGGACGGCCGGCTCGACACCCTCGCCCGCCGGCTGGTCTCGGCCCTGACCCGGGCGCTGACCGCCCACCTCGGCCCCGAGACCGCCGCCCCGGAGCTGTACGGGCTGCACCAGCTCGTCCTGGACGTCGCCCGGCGCTGCGAGATGCCGCTGGAGAAGGCGGCGGCCCTGCTCAACCTCGGCGACCTCGACGCCCGGGCCGGGCGCACCCACGAGGCGCTCGAACGCTACCGCCAGGCGCTGCAGTCGGCGCGCGAGGCGGGTGACCCGTACGTCACCAGCCGGGCGCTGGAGTCGGTGGCCGCCGCCCACCAGGAGCTCGGCGACTGGCAGCGCGCCGCCGACTGGTACGGCCGGGGGCTGGAGCTGCGGCTGACCCGCGGCGAGCTGGCGGACGAGGCCCGGCTGTACGGGCGGCTGGGCACGGTCCACGAGTACGCCGGCCAGTGGGCGGAGGCGCTGCGCGACTGGCGGGCGGCCGCCGCGGCCTACCGCAGGCTGCGCGACCGCGCCGGGCACGCCCGGGCGCTGGCCGAGGTGGCCCGGGTGCTCGACGGCGCGGGCCGTACCGTGCAGGCCCGGCGGGCCTTCCTGGAGGCGGCCGAGGCCGCCCGCGCTGCGGGCGAGACGGCCCTGGAGGCGGCGCTGCGGCTGCGCCTGGCCGAGGCCCTCGACCGGCTCGGCGAGCAGCAGGCCGCCGAGGAGCAGCGCGCCCTTGCGGCCCGGCTGCCGGCCGAGCGGCCGGCCGTGCCGCCGCCGGCGGACGGCGCGCACGAGGGGCGGCGCCCGTAGCCCCTGACAGGACAACGCACCGTACCGCCGGTATCAAATCCTCGACCTACGAAACCAGTGGTCTCGGCCACAAAGATTGGTGATTTGCAAGGCTAGACAGCGCGCAATCCTTCATTAGACTGGCAAGGCCGCGACCGACGCGGTCTGCCCTGGTATGCCCGGCATATCGGGAATAGCCTGTCATTCTCTGATTCAAGGACCGTGATCGACGTGAAGGTCGGCATCCCCCGCGAGGTCAAGAACAACGAATACCGCGTGGCCATCACCCCCGCGGGCGTGCTCGAGCTGGTGCGCAACGGCCATCAGGTCGTCATCGAGAAGGGTGCCGGTCTCGGCTCCTCCATCACCGACGCCGAGTACGTCGGTGCCGGTGCGACGATCCTCGACAGCGCCGACGAGGTCTGGGCCACCGCGGACCTGCTGCTGAAGGTCAAGGAGCCCATTGCGGAGGAGTACCACCGCATGCGCAAGGGCCAGACCCTCTTCACCTACCTGCACCTGGCCGCCTCCCGTGAGTGCACCGACGCCCTGATGGAGTCCGGCACCACCGCCATCGCGTACGAGACCGTCGAGCTCGCCAACCGCGCGCTGCCGCTGCTCGCCCCGATGTCCGAGGTCGCGGGCCGCCTGGCCCCGCAGGTCGGCGCCTACCACCTGATGCGCTCGGCCGGCGGCCGCGGCGTGCTGCCGGGCGGCGTCCCGGGCACCCACGCCGGCAAGGCCGTCGTCATCGGCGGTGGCGTCTCGGGCTGGAACGCCGCCCAGATCGCCGTCGGCATGGGCTTCCACGTCACCCTGCTGGACAAGGACATCAACAAGCTCCGCGAGGCCGACAAGGTCTTCGGCACCAAGGTGCAGACGATCGTCTCCAACGCCTACGAGCTGGAGAAGGCCGTCGTCGAGGCCGACCTCGTCATCGGCGCCGTCCTGATCCCGGGCGCCAAGGCCCCCAAGCTGGTCACCAACGAGCTCGTCGCCAAGATGAAGCCCGGAAGTGTCCTTGTCGACATTGCCATCGACCAGGGCGGCTGCTTCGAGGACTCCCGTCCCACCACCCACGCGGAGCCGACCTTCACGGTCCACGACTCCGTCTTCTACTGCGTCGCCAACATGCCGGGTGCGGTGCCCAACACCTCCACCTACGCGCTGACCAACGCCACGCTGCCCTACATCGTGCAGCTGGCGAACCTCGGCTGGCAGGAGGCGCTGCGTCGTGACGCCGCGCTGGCCAAGGGCCTCAACGTGCACGAGGGCCAGGTCGTCTACGGCCCGGTCGCCGAGGCGCACGGCCTTGCGCACGTCGAGCTGAACACCCTGCTGGGCTGACGCCAACCGCGCGCCGAACGCAGTCACTTACCCGGCCGGGCCTTGTTCGCGCAAGGCCCGGCCGGGGTGTTTCGCCATGCTTTGACCCGCCCGTGATTCTTCCGGGTTATCCGCCGTAGACCCTTGACAGAAGGGTGTTCGATTGCCGACACATCGTGCCGTCTCCGGCGGATTGTGTTGCTGCGGACCGCCGACACGCCATAGAGTCGCCAACCGTCGGCATGGTGTCACGCTGACCTATCTAGATGTTTCCTGGTCACCAAGGAGGTAGGACGACTTGTGAATGAGTCGACATTTGCTCCCGGGGGTGGTCACCCAGGAACGCTTGCGCAGGGCCCGAGTCCCGTGGGACTCCACGCTGTCGGCTCCGTCGCCGTCCACACCTTCGCAGCGCACCAGAACATCCAGAGCACGACGACAGCCCACCAGAGCATGGACGGTCAACACGTGAACGCCATGGCCGGCGACACGGGCGCCATGGAGCCCACCAGCCTCGCCGACTACGAGGAACTGCCGGACGGTCACTTCTACGACCCCGACGCCGAGTACGAGCCCGACCCCGAGTACGCGGCCACCCTCGCCCCCGATGCGGCCCGCCAGCGCCGCGAGCGCATCGGCCCCACCGGGCGGCCCCTGCCCTACTTCCCGATCCCCGGACCGCTGGCCGACCACGGCCCGGCCAAGATCATTGCCATGTGCAACCAGAAGGGCGGGGTGGGCAAGACCACCTCGACCATCAACCTGGGCGCGGCGCTCGCCGAATACGGCCGCCGGGTCCTGCTCGTCGACTTCGACCCGCAGGGCGCGCTCTCGGTCGGCCTCGGGGTCAACCCCATGGAGCTCGACCTGACGGTCTACAACCTGCTCATGGAGCGGGGCATGTCGGCCGACGAGGTGCTGCTGAAGACGGCCGTGCCCAACATGGACCTGCTGCCCAGCAATATCGATTTGTCAGCGGCCGAGGTCCAGCTCGTCAGCGAGGTCGCCCGCGAGTCCACGCTGCAGCGCGCCCTCAAGCCCCTGATGGCCGACTACGACTACATCGTGATCGACTGTCAGCCCTCGCTCGGCCTGCTCACCGTCAACGCCCTGACGGCCGCTCACAAGGTGATCGTGCCGCTGGAGTGCGAATTCTTCGCCCTGCGCGGCGTGGCCCTGCTCACCGAGACCATCGAGAAGGTCCAGGAGCGGCTCAACCCCGAGCTGGAGCTCGACGGCATCCTCGCCACCATGTACGACTCGCGCACCGTGCACAGCCGCGAGGTCCTTGCACGCGTCGTCGAGGCGTTCGACGACCACGTCTACCACACGGTCATCGGACGCACCGTCCGCTTCCCCGAGACCACGGTCGCCGGCGAGCCCATCACCACGTACGCCTCCAACTCCGTCGGCGCCGCCGCGTACCGTCAGCTGGCCAGGGAGGTGCTCGCCCGTTGTCACGCCGAGTGAGCCTGCCCGGCGCCGACGAGCTGTTCCGCACCACGGGCGGCATGGGACTGCAGTCCTCCAGCCCGCGCCGCAAGGCCAACGGCGAGACGCCGCCACGGGTGCCGGGACCGGGCGACGCGCCCGACGGCGACCGGCCGGCCCCCGCCGCGCCGGCCGCGGCCGCGGCAGCGGCCGGCACCGGCCAGGAACAGGACACCGAACGGCGCCCCGCCCCCACCCGCAACGACGGCACGCCCGCTGCCGCCCCCGCCAAGCGTCGCGGCCGCGCCGCCGGCCGCCGGCCCAGCGGCCGCGAACGCCACGACGAGAAGATCACCGTCTATGTCTCCGCCGAGGAGCTCATGGACCTCGAACACGCCCGGCTGGTGCTGCGCGGTGAGCACGGACTCGCCGTCGACCGCGGCCGCATCGTCCGGGAGGCCGTCGCCGTCGTCCTGGCCGACCTGGAGTCGCGCGGCGACGCGAGCATCCTCGTACGACGCCTGCGCGGCCGCTGACCCACCCCGCCGCGCTAGCCTCGGGCCCGTACACCGCGCCCCACCCCTTGGACCCCTTTCATGCCCGCAGCCGCCCCCCACCCGGCCCGCCGCCACCTGGGCCGCGGCCCCGGAGCCGTGACGCCTGCCGGCACGCCCCAGGACGAGGGCAACGCCCTCGCCACCTCACGGCCGGCGCCGGGCACGGACCCCCTGCCACCGCAGCCCGCACCCGCCCGGGCGGACGACGCCGAGGCACCCGGCGCTCTCGTCCACGCTGCGGCACCCTGCACGGAGCCCGCTCGGGCGGCGGCCCCCGGTGCGGCGGGCGTTTCCGCCCCCAACGGCGACGGCCCGGTCGAGACCGCCAACGGCGGCAGCGCGGCGGAGCCGCAGGCGCCCGGCGGTCCGGACGGGGCGGAGGCCGAGGGCGGTCGGTTCAGGGTGCGGTTGGAGAACTTCGAGGGGCCCTTCGACCTGCTGTTGCAGCTGATCTCCAAGCACAAGCTGGACGTCACCGAGGTCGCGCTGTCCAAGGTCACCGACGAGTTCATGGCGCACGTCAGGGCCATGGGCGAGGGCTTCGACCTCGACGAGATCACCGAGTTCCTGGTCGTCGCCGCCACCCTGCTCGACCTCAAGGCCGCCCGGCTGCTGCCGGCCGCGGAGGTGGAGGACGAGGCGGACCTCGCCCTGCTGGAGGCCCGCGACCTGCTGTTCGCCCGGCTCCTGCAGTACCGCGCGTACAAGCGCATCGCCGAGATCTTCTGCGAGCGGCTGGCGCACGAGGACCTGCGCCACCCCCGTACCGTCGGCCTGGAGCCGCAGCACGCCGAGCTGCTGCCCGAGGTCGTCCTCGGCATCGGCCCCGCGCGCCTGGCGGAGCTGGCCGTCAAGGCCATGCAGCCCAAGCCCGCACCGCAGGTGTACGTCGACCACATCCACGCCCCGCTCGTCAGCGTCCGCGAGCAGGCCGAGGTGGTGGTCACCCGGCTGCGCGTCGCCGGGGAGGCGACCTTCGCCGCGCTCACCGAGGACGCCCCCGACACCCTGACCGTCGTGGCGCGCTTCCTGGCCCTGCTGGAGCTCTACCGCGAGCGCGCCGTCGCCCTGGACCAGGGCGAGGCCCTGGGGACGCTGACCGTCCGCTGGACGGGCGCGCAGGACGCGGCACCGGTGGTGACGGACGAGTTCGACCGCGAGCCGGAGCCGGACTCGGAGCCGGAATCGCAGCCGGAGGAGGAGAAGGCATGAGCGAGCAGACGTACGAGGCACCACCACTGGCGCTCAAGCCGGCCCTGGAGGCCGTGCTCATGGTCGTCGACGAGCCGGCCACCGAGGAGCACCTCGCGAAGGTCCTCGACCGCACGCGGCGCGAGGTCGCCGACGCACTGGGCGAGCTGGCGGACGAGTACGCGGCCCAGGGCCGCGGCTTCGACCTGCGCCAGGTCGCCGGGGGCTGGCGCTTCTTCACCCGGGCCGCGTACGCACCGGCCGTGGAGGCCTTCGTCCTGGACGGCCAGCAGGCCCGGCTGACCCAGGCCGCACTGGAGACCCTGGCCGTCGTCGCGTACCGTCAGCCGGTCAGCCGTTCGAGGGTCTCGGCCGTGCGCGGAGTCAACTGCGACGGCGTGATGCGCACCCTCCTGCAGCGCGGTCTGGTGGAGGAGGCGGGGACGGAACCCGAAACAGGTGCGATCCTGTACAGGACGACGAATTACTTTCTGGAGCGGATGGGCCTGCGCGGCCTGGAAGAGCTTCCCGAGCTCGCCCCGTTCCTCCCCGAGGCGGAAGCCGTCGAGGGCGACTCCCCGGAGGGAGTCCCGTCCTTCGACCCGGACGCCCCGGACCACGACGCAGACGACAAGACGGAACTTTGATGCGAAGCAGCGGCAGGAACAGCGGAAGCGGCGACCGGGACAACCGGGGTGCCCGAGGAGGGTCCCCCCGTCCGGGGTCCGGTGGCGGGCGCGCGGGCGGCGGCCGTTCTGGCGGCGGACGCCCCGAGAGCGGCGGCCGCTCCGGCGGCGGCTACGGCGGCCGCTCCGAGGGTGGGCGTTACGACGGCGGTCGCGGCGGGGACCGTCGTGACGACCGCCGCGACGACCGTCGTGACGACCGTCGTGACGACCGTCGTGACGACCGGCAGCAGGAGCGTCCGCGCCGTCCGCGCCCCGAGGAGCGCCGCTACGACGTGGGTCCCGACGCCGAGCGCACCCGGGGCGGTGCCACCAGCGGCCGCACCGGCGGGCGCACCGGCGGCCGCGGCGAGGCGGCCCGCGGCGGTGCCAAGGGCGGCCCCAGGCGGAGCTCCACGGCCGGCTCCGGCGGCCGCAGCAGCGGGCCCGCCCGCGGCCACGGCTACGCCCCCGCCCGCCCGCGCGAGCTCGACGCCAAGATCGAGGAGCGCAACCGGGAGCGGCACAACAAGCCGCAGGTGAAGACGCCCAAGACCTTCCCCGGCGCCGAGCAGGAGGGCGAGCGCCTGCAGAAGGTGCTGGCCCGTGCCGGCATGGGCTCGCGCCGCGCCTGCGAAGAGCTGATCGAGATGGCCCGCGTCGAGGTCAACGGGCAGATCGTCACCGAGCAGGGCCTGCGCGTCGACCCGGAGAAGGACGAGATCAAGGTCGACGGCCTGACCGTGGCCACCCAGTCGTACCTGTTCTTCGCCCTGAACAAGCCCGCCGGCGTCGTCTCCACCATGGAGGACCCCGACGGCCGCCAGTGCCTCGGCGACTACGTCACCAACCGCGAGACCCGGCTCTTCCACGTCGGCCGCCTCGACACGGAGACCGAGGGCATCATCCTGCTCACCAACCACGGCGAGCTGGCCCACCGCCTCACCCACCCGCGCTACGGCGTCCAGAAGACCTACCTGGCCGCCATCACCGGCCCGCTGCCGCGCGACATCGGCAAGCAGCTCAAGAGCGGCATCCAGCTGGAGGACGGCTACGCCCGCGCGGACAACTTCCGCGTCATCCAGCAGACCGGCAAGAACTACCTGGTGGAGGTCACCCTCCACGAGGGCCGCAAGCACATCGTCCGCCGCATGCTGGCGGAGGCGGGCTTCCCGGTCGAGAAGCTGGTCCGCACCTCCTTCGGCCCCATCGCCCTGGGCGACCAGAAGTCGGGCTGGCTGCGCCGCCTGACGAACACGGAGGTCGGCATGCTGATGCGCGAGGTCGACCTGTAGCAGGCCCGCCGCGCCGGCGGCGGAACGGCTCCCCAGCCGTTCCGCCGCCGGCGCGGGCTGAAACACTGCAGGTCATGAGCGTCAACGAGATACCCTCCCGGACCCTGCGGCTCTTGGAGGCCGGCCTGCCGACGACCGACCTGTCTCCCGTCCTCGCGCAGCAGACGCACCCCTTGCTCTTCGCGACCGTCTCCGGCGCACACCTGTACGGCTTTCCTTCCCGCGACTCCGACGTCGACCTGCGCGGCGTGCACCTGCTGCCGCTGGAGGACCTCATCGGCCTCACGGAAGGCGAGGAGACGCTCACACGGATGGGCGACCGTGACGGGACGGAGATGGATCTCGTCACGCACGACCTGCGCAAGTTCGTCCGGCTGATGCTGCGCCGCAACGGCTACGTCCTCGAGCAGCTGCTCTCGCCGCTGGTGGTGCACACCACGGACGTCCACGCCGAGCTGGTGGCCCTCGCCCCCGGCGTGCTGACCGCGCACCACGCCCACCACTACCGCGGCTTCGCGAACACCCAGTGGCGGCTCTTCGCCAAGCAGCACGAGCTCAAGCCCCTGCTCTACACGCTGCGGGTGCTGCTGACCGGCATCCACCTCATGCGCAGCGGCGAGGTCGTCGCCCACCTGCCCACGCTGCTCGGCCTCGTCGAGGCCCCCGGGTACGTGGCCGAGCTGATCGCCGCCAAGGCGGAGGCCGAGCACGGGACCGCCGGAGACGTGGTCGACGGAGCCCGGCTGCGCGCGGACGTCGAGGCGCTGCACGGTGTGCTGGACGCGGCGCAGGAGGCCTCGGCGCTGCCGCAGGTTCCGGCGGCGGGAGTGCACGACGCCCTGCACGATCTCGTCGTACGGGCCCGCCTCGCCGTCTGCTGACGTCAGGCCGCCGACGCGCGGCGCACCCGTATCAGGAAGTCCTCGACGCGTGCCGTGTCCGGCTCCTCCGGCAGTGGGCTGGCGGTCAGTGCTTCCTCGCACTCCTCGAGCAGGCGCGTCGCCCACGCGTCGACGCGGGGCCAGGGGACCTCGCCGCGGCGTACGGACAAAAGGCGCTCCCGCTCCGCCCCCACGTCCAGCGTCAGCGTTCCGGTGCGCAGCAGGTCGCGGCACGAGGTGAGCAGGCGCAGCATGTGCATGGCCGGCTTCCAGCGGGGTGCCGCCGTGCGGAGTTTGCGGTGCTGGGCCTGTGCGTAGCCCGTGAAGCTCCGGTGGGCCTTGCGGCTGAGGAACGCCCCGCGCAGGTCCAGCAGCTCGTGGCCCCTCGCGTCGGCGTGTTCGACCAGAGGCGAGTGGAGGGTCTCCAGGGCGTTGGGGTTCGACCTCAGGGCCAGTTCGCAGAAGCGTTCCAGCTCCCAGGAGAAGCGCTCCTCCTCCGGGCCCTCCACGTGCGGGGGCGGCTTGGTCAGGCCCCAGAACATCGGGGTGGGGGGTACGAACACCCCGCGCCGGTCGGTGTCGCTGGCCTCCGTGGCCAGGCCGAAGGCGCGCGAGCCCATCACGCAGGAGTAGATCGTGTGCTCGGTGACCAGGGCGTGCGCGGCGTTCACGACCACACCGCCAGCCCCGTCGCCCGGCCCTCCGCGTCGCGCTGGATCTCCATCATGCCGTCCACCGCATCGCGTGCGATGCGGCCGTAGACGTGGGGGAAGAGGGTGCCAGGGGCGACGCCGGGGGGTGGGGCGGGGTCGGCGGCCTCCCAGCGGACGAGGACGCCGAGCTTGTGCTCGTCGATGAGCAGGACCATCAGCGGGCCCGGCACCTCGCGGTAGAACGCCGTCGCCACGGCCAGTGTGGTCGCCTCGTCCGGCGAGCAGTGGACGAAGCCCTCGTCGGCCAGGGAGGCGGGGGAGTAGGGGCGGTCGGGCACGGCCAGCCAGTCGTCCAGCGGGACCACGTGAAAGATCATGGCTCGTTTCTACCCGACTAGGCTGGGCGGTGTGAGAACCGCGCTTGTCATCGGAACCGGACTGATCGGCACCTCCGCCGCCCTCGCCCTGGCCGCCCGGGGCGTCCAGGTGCATCTGAGGGACCACGACCCCGCCCAGGCCCGAACGGCGGCCGCGCGCGGCGCCGGCACGGACCAGGCGCCCGAGGGGCCGGTGGACCTCGCGATCGTCGCCGTGCCGCCGGCGCACGTCGCCGCGACCCTGGCCGAGGCGATCCGCGACGGGGCGGCCCGCGCCTACCTCGACGTCGCGAGCGTCAAGGGCGGCCCGCGCCGCGAGCTGACGGACCTGGGCTGCGACCTGAGCCGCTACCTGGGCACCCACCCGATGGCGGGCCGGGAGCGCTCGGGGCCGATGGCCGCGAGCGCCGACCTCTTCGAGGGCCGGCCGTGGGTGCTCACGCCCACCCACGACACCGACACCGAGGTCCTCAACGTCGCCCTGGAGCTCGTGTCCTTCTGCCGCGCGGTGCCCGTGGTGATGGACGCCGACGCCCACGACCGGGCCGTCGCGCTGGTCTCGCACACCCCGCAGCTGGTCTCCAGCCTGGTCGCGGCCCGGCTGGAGGACGCCGACGAGACGGCGGTGCGGCTGTGCGGCCAGGGCATCCGGGACGTCACCCGCATCGCCGCCTCCGACCCGCGCATGTGGGTCGACATCCTCTCCGCCAACCCCGGCCCCGTCGCCGATGTGCTGGCCGCCGTCGCCGGCGACCTGGACGAGGCCGTACGGGCCCTGCGCGCCCTGGACTCCGCCGACGAGGACAAGCGCCTGGACGGCGCCGTCGGCATCGAGGGCGTGCTGCGGCGCGGCAACAACGGGCGGTCCCGGGTGCCGGGCAAGCACGGCGCGGCCCCGGCCACGTACGAGACCGTCACGGTGCTCATCGGCGACCAGCCGGGCGAGCTGGCACGGATCTTCGCCGACGCCGGCCGGGCGGGCATCAACATCGAGGACGTCCGCATCGAGCACGCCACCGGCCAGCAGTCGGGTCTGATCCAGCTGATGGTCGAGCCCGGCGCGGTGGCCCCGCTGTCGGCCACCCTGCGGGACCGCGGCTGGTCGGTGCGGCAGTAGCGCGGCAGCGGCTGCGCGGGGTGGTCCGGCGAGCCAGTAACCTTGTGTGAGCCCACCGAAGGGCTCACCATCGACCACCCCGTGCACGAGGAAGGTGTCCGACACCGTGGAAACCGCCGCCCGGACCGCCCCGGCCGCTGTCGTCGTCGGCATCGACGGCCCCTCCGGCACGGGCAAGTCCAGCACTTCCAGGGCCGTGGCCGCCAAGCTGGGCCTGCGCTACCTGGACACCGGCGCCCAGTACCGGGCGATCACCTGGTGGATGCTGGCCAACGGCATCGACGTCGACGACGCCGCCGCCGTGGCCCAGGCCGCGGGCAAGCCCGTGATCGTCTCCGGTACGGACCCGTCCGCCCCGACGATCACCGTCGACGGCGAGGACGCCGCCGGCCCCATCCGCACCCAGCGCGTCACCGCCGCCGTCAGCGCGGTCAGCGCGGTGCCGGAGGTGCGCACCCGGCTGACCGAGCTGCAGCGCGCCATCGCCGCCGAGGCCCCGCACGGCATCGTCGTCGAGGGCCGGGACATCGGCACCACCGTCCTGCCCGACGCCGACCTCAAGGTCTTCCTCACCGCCTCGCCCGAGGCCCGCGCGGCTCGCCGCAGCGGCGAGCTCAAGGGCAAGGAGGCCACCGACCTGGCCGCCACGCAGGCCGCCCTGATCAAGCGGGACGCCGCCGACTCCGGCCGCAAGACCTCCCCGCTGGCCAAGGCCGCCGACGCCGTCGAGGTGGACACCACCGACCTCACGCTCGAGCAGGTCATCGAGTGCGTGGTCACGCTCGTAGAGGAGAAGCGGTCCGCGTGAGCGGCACCGGTGCCGCCGTCGGGCGGCGGATCGGCATCGGCCTGATGTACGGGCTGTGGAAGCCGCGCGTGCTGGGCGCCTGGCGGGTGCCCGCCGCGGGCCCCTGCATCCTGGCCGTCAACCACTCCCACAACATCGACGGGCCGATGCTGATGGGCACCGCGCCCCGGCCGGTGCACTTCCTGATCAAGAAGGAGGCCTTCGTCGGCCCCCTGGGCGCCTTCCTGCGCGCCATCGGTCAGCTGGAGGTGGACCGCTCGGTCGCCGACCGCACCGCGGTCACCCGCGCCCTGGAGGTCCTGGAGCAGGACGGCGTGCTGGGCATCTTCCCCGAGGGCACCCGGGGCGAGGGCGACTTCGCCGCCCTGCGCGGGGGCCTGGCGTACTTCGCGCTGCGCTCGGGGGCGCCGATCGTGCCCGTGGCGGTCCTCGGCAGCACCGAGCGCAGGGGCCGGGCCATAGCGGCGCTGCCGCCGCTGCGCAGCGGCGTCGACGTGGTCTTCGGTGACCCCTTCGAGGCCGGCGACGGCACCGGCCGCCGCACCCGCAAGGCGCTGGACGAGGCGACTGTCCGCATCCAGCAGCGCCTCGCCGCCCACCTGGCGGACGCCAAGCGGCTCACCGGCCGCTGAACGAGACTTGAGTAGCGGGCCGTAAGGGTCCGCCGATGAAGAAGAACGAGGAACGGACTTCATGGACGACCAGATCCACACCGGCGACGAGCACGGTGAGCTTGGCGACGCCGAGTACGCGGAGTTCATGGAGCTCGCGGCGCAGGAGGGCTTCGACGCCGAGGAGGTCGAGGGCGCGCTCGGCGAGGCCGGCCACGGCCCGCTGCCGGTGCTCGCCGTCGTCGGCCGCCCCAACGTGGGCAAGTCGACCCTGGTGAACCGCATCATCGGCCGCCGCGAGGCCGTCGTCGAGGACCGCCCCGGCGTCACCCGCGACCGCGTCACCTACGAGGCCGAGTGGGCCGGCCGCCGCTTCAAGGTCGTCGACACCGGCGGCTGGGAGCAGGACGTCCTCGGCATCGACGCCTCCGTCGCCGCCCAGGCCGAGTACGCCATCGAGGCCGCCGACGCGGTGGTCTTCGTCGTGGACGCCACCGTCGGCGCCACCGACACCGACGAGGCCGTGGTCAAGCTGCTGCGCCGGGCCGGCAAGCCCGTCGTGCTGTGCGCCAACAAGGTCGACGGCCCCTCCGCCGAGGCGGACGCTGCCATGCTGTGGTCGCTGGGCCTGGGCGAGCCCATGCCGGTCTCCGCGCTGCACGGCCGCGGCACCGGTGACATGCTCGACGAGGTCCTCAAGGCCCTGCCCGAGGCCCCCGCCCAGACCTTCGGCAACGTCGTCGGCGGCCCCCGCCGCGTCGCGCTGATCGGCCGCCCCAACGTCGGCAAGTCCTCCCTGCTGAACAAGGTCGCCGGCGAGGAGCGCGTCGTCGTCAACGAGCTCGCCGGCACCACCCGCGACCCGGTCGACGAGCTGATCGACCTCGGCGGCAAGACCTGGAAGTTCGTCGACACCGCCGGCATCCGCAAGCGCGTCCACCTGCAGGAGGGCGCCGACTACTACGCCTCCCTGCGCACCGCGGCCGCGGTGGAGAAGGCGGAGGTCGCCGTCGTCCTCATCGACGCCAGCGAGAGCATCTCCGTCCAGGACCAGCGCATCATCACCATGGCCGTCGAGGCCGGCCGCGCCATGGTCATCGCCTACAACAAGTGGGACACCCTCGACGAGGAGCGCCGCTACTACCTCGAGCGCGAGATCGAGACCGAGCTGCAGCAGATCTCCTGGGCCCCGCGGGTGAACGTCTCGGCGCAGACGGGCCGGCACATGGAGAAGCTGGTCCCGGCGATCGAGACGGCGCTGGCGGGCTGGGAGACGCGGGTGCCGACCGGGCGCCTGAACGCCTTCCTCGGCGAGCTCGTCGCGGCCCACCCGCACCCGATCCGCGGCGGCAAGCAGCCCCGCATCCTCTTCGGCACCCAGGCGGGCACCAAGCCCCCGCGCTTCGTGCTCTTCGCCTCCGGCTTCCTGGAGGCGGGCTACCGCCGCTTCGTCGAGCGCCGCCTGCGCGAGGAGTTCGGCTTCGAGGGCACGCCGATCCACATCTCGGTGCGCGTGCGCGAGAAGCGCGGGCGCAAGAAGTAGGCGGTGGGCACCGCGGGGCGGCCGGGGGTCCGGGGGGCGTCCCCCGGGTGGCACTGCCGCGAGAAGCGCGGGCGCAAGAAGTGAACGTCTGCGAGGATCTCCCGACGGCCCTGGACCCCGCCCGCGGGTCCGGGGCCGTTGTGCGCCCGGGGCGCTAGTAGCCGCCGCCGGGGCGGCCGTCGCGCTGGCCGCCGCCCGGCGGCAGCGCCGGCAGGGCCGCCCGCGGCCGGCCGTGGTGGTACGAGTCCCAGGCCGGGTTGTAGCCGGACGGTCCGTGGTACGGGGCCGGGCCGGTGAGCTGGCCGGCGGGGCCGTACCCGCCCCGGTGCGGGCCGAAGGCCTTGAACGCCAGCTCCTCCTCGCCCGAACGGTCCCCGGGCAGGGCCCGGAACGAACGGCGGTACTCGGCGCAGAGGGCGTCGTAGATCGGGGTCACCGATGCCGTGTGGCTCTCCCCGTAGGCGTCGCGGGGTGGCCGCATGCCGGGGATGGGGTGCGGGTACGAGGACCGGGCTGGTTCGTATGAGTACACATCCCTGCCAACGACCCCGAGGGCCGACGGATGCGGTCCGGGACGCGAATGGGCGGCCGGGACCATACCGGCGGGGTACGGCACGTACGGCACGGGCCGGTGGTCGCCGCTCATGTGCCCGCGAGCGGCATCGTCGCACCCACCAGGCGCCCGGCCGCCGCCGCCCGGTCCAGGGCCTCGCGCAGCAGGTCCTCCCGCGGCTGCGCGCCGATCGAGCCCACGGGGGCGGCGAAGACCACCACCCGGCCGGTCTTGTTGACCGCGGCCCGCCACTCGTCGGCCACCTGCATCGCCTGGTGCGCCTGCCACCACGCCTGCGGCGCGGACCCGGCCGCCGGCGGCTGCAGCACCGCGTGCAGCCGGCCCATGGCCAGCAGCACCGACCAGCCCGGCAGCGGCGCCGGCACCTGCTCGACGTCGGTGACGGTCCGGAATCCCTGCTCGGTGAGCAGGTCCAGGAAGACGTCGACGGGCCCGGTGGTGCCGGGGCGGGCGATGGGGGTCAGGGGCTCGACGACCAGGGCCGGGTGCACCTCGCCGCCGATCAGCACCAGGCCGCTGGTCACGCCGAGTTCGGCCTGCAGGGGCGCATCGGCCTCGACGCCGCCGGGGCCGTTGCCGGCCTGGATGGAGGCGACCGCGCCCTGCAACTGCTCCTCGGAGACGGGCACCACCTGCGAGGGGATGCAACTGGCGTGCGCGAAGGCCAGCACCGCCGTCTCCTCGCCCACGAAGAGCACGGTGCTGGTGGGCATGTGCTCCGAATTGCCGGGGGTGCGGCAGGAGGTGCAGTCGTAGACGTCCGGGGCATTGTTGCCGCCGAGCAGTCGCTCCGCTTCCTCGTCGCCGATCTCGGCGCGTACCTCGTCGCTGACTTCGAGCATGCGCGGCACAGGTGCTCCTCGAACTTGGGTATCGAAAATCCGATGTAACGAACGCGTCAGGCGAACCGGGCGCATCCCGGCTCGTAAGGAGACAACGGGAGATCCATGGCCTGGGTCACGCCCCGGAAAAGTTCCCGTTGCACCTACCGATTCGTCATCGCTTGGGGCACGACTTGGCGATCAATGCCAACCCCGGGCGGCGGCCCGCGGTCTAACCTCTCAGCAGAGGCGGACCGGGACGGGACGGTCCGCGCACACGGCTGCGTGAGGACGAATGCGCATCTCCTTCCTGATTCACAACGCGTACGCGATCGGCGGCACGGTCCGCACCACGTACACGCTGGCGGGCGTCCTCGCCGAGCAGCACGACGTGGAGATCGTCTCCGTCTTCCGCCACCGCGAGCAGCCCCTGTTCGCCCCCGCCGCCGCGGTACGGCTGCGCCACCTGGTGGACCTGCGCCGCGGCGGGCCCGCCTACGAGGGCGACCACCCCGAACACGGGCGCCCCGCCGAGGTCTTCCCCCGCGCCGAGGGCCGCTACCGGCAGTACAGCACGCTGACCGACCGGCGCATCGCCGAGCACCTGCGGGACCTGGACTGCGACGTGGTGGTCGGCACCCGGCCCGGCCTCAACGTGCACATCGCCCGGCAGGCCCGCCGCGGGCCCGTCCGCGTCGGCCAGGAGCACCTCACGCTCGGCACCCACTCCGCGGCGCTCAAGCGCGTCCTGCGCGCCCACTACCCGCGCCTGGACGCCGTCACCACCGTCACCGAGGCCGACGCCCGCACCTACCGCCGGCTGATGCGGCTGCCCGGCGTGCATGTCGAGGCCGTGCCCAACGGCGTGCCCGCCCCCGCGCTCGCCCCCGCCGACGGCAGCGGCAAGTGGGTCGTCGCCGCCGGCCGGCTCGCCCCCGCCAAGCGCTACGACGTCCTGATCCGCGCCTTCGCCCAGGTCGTCGCCCGGCGCCCCGACTGGCGGCTGCGCATCTACGGCGCCGGCGCCGAACGCGCCCGGCTGCGCGCCCTGATCGAGGACCTCGGCCTGTACAACCACGTCTACCTCATGGGCGCGGTCACCCCGCTGGAGACCGAGTGGGTCAAGGGCTCCATCGGCGTCGTCACCTCCAGCCTGGAGTCCTTCGGCCTGACCATCGTCGAGGCCATGCGCTGCGGGCTGCCGGTCGTGGCCACCGACTGCCCGCACGGCCCCGGCGAGATCATCGACGACGGGACCGACGGCCTGCTCGTGCCCGTCGGCGGCCCCGACGCCGTCGCGGCCGGACTGCTGCGGCTCATCGACGACGACGAACTGCGCCGCACCATGGGCGCCGCGGCGCTCGCCGCCTCCGCCCGCTTCGACCCCTGCCGCATCGCCGAGCGCTACGAGGCCCTCTTCACCGGCCTGCTCACGCGCGGCGGCCTGCGCGGCTCCCTGCACCGCACCCGCGGTGCCCTGCTCAGCGGTGCCTTCCGGGCCAAGGACCGGGGCCGCTCCGCCCTGCGGAAGGCGCGTGCCGCATGAAACCGACCTCCACGACCGAGGAGTTCACCATCGTGTCTGCCCCTGCCCCGGCCTTCGACGCGGGGAACCCCAGCGCCGACTGCATCGCGGACTCCGCGGGCGGACTGACCTTCGACCTCGACGCGCCGCACGGCACCGACGCCGCGGAACACTGGTCGGGAGCGCTCGTCCTGCGCCCACGCGGCGCCGAGGACGAGTCGGCGGACGTCCTGCTGCCGCTCGCCCCCACCGGTGACGGCCGGCTGCGGGCCGTCCTGCCCAGCACGGTCGCCCTGCCCGAGGGCCGCTGGGACGTGCACGTGGCCAGCGGCGAGGAGCCACCGCGCCGGCTGCTGCCGGGCCTTGCCGACCTGCGCTCCCTCGTCGACCGCCGCCCCGGCCCCAGCACCTCCCCGCTCGCGGTGCGCATCCCGTACGCCACCAAGCACGGCAACCTCTCGCTGCGCAGCTGGCTGCGGGGGCCGCATGCCGAGGCGGGCGACGTGCACGTGGGGGAGGGCGCGCTGACGGTGTGCGGCACGTTGTACCGGGTGGAGGACGCGGCGGCCTGGCTCGCCGGCGCGGCCGTCGAGGCCCGCCTGCGACGCGACCCCGCCGTCCGCGTCGGGGCCCCCGTCACCGTGGGCGAGGCCCAGGATCGCGCGGACTTCTCGGCGGTGCTGCCGTGGGCGGCCCTGGGGGAGCACTGGCGGGGCGGGACGGAGGTGTGGGATCTGTGGCTGTGTCAGGAGGGGGGCGAGGAGGTACGCATAGCCCGGCTGCTGGACGACGTCGCCGACAAGCGCCACGTTTTCGTCTATCCGGCGCGGAGCCTCTCCACCACTGGTGCCCCTGCCCAGGCGAGCCCGTACTACACGTGTGACAACGACCTTTCGGTGAAGGTGGAGGAACGCCCCCCGGTGGGGTGAGCAGCCGCCCTCCTCACGGCGTCGGCGCCGGCGCCTCCGTGGCGCGTACCGTCTCGGGGTGGTGGAGGTCGAACGCCGGGGACTCCGACCGGATGCGCGGCAGGGTCACGAAGTTGTGCCGCGGCGGTGGGCAGGACGTGGCCCACTCCAGGGAACGGCCGAAGCCCCAGGGGTCGTCGATCTCCACCTTCCTGCCGTACTTCGCCGTCTTCCAGACGTTGTACAAAAACGGCAGCGTCGAGAGCCCCAGCAGGAAGGCGCCGATGGAGGAGATGGTGTTCAGCGCCGTGAAGCCGTCGGCCGCCAGGTAGTCCGCGTAGCGGCGCGGCATGCCCTCGGCGCCCAGCCAGTGCTGCACGAGGAAGGTGAGGTGGAAGCCCGTGAAGAGCGTCCAGAAGTGCATCTTCGCCAGCCGGTCGTCGAGCATCTTCCCCGTCAGCTTGGGCCACCAGAAGTAGAAGCCCGCGAACGTCGCGAAGACCACCGTGCCGAAGACCACGTAGTGGAAGTGGGCGACGACGAAGTAGGTGTCGGTGACGTGGAAGTCCAGGGGAGGCGAGGCGAGGATCACGCCCGTCAGCCCGCCGAAGAGGAAGCTGACGAGGAAGCCCACGGCCCACAGCATCGGTCCCTCGAAGGACACGGAGCCGTGCCACATGGTGCCGATCCAGTTGAAGAACTTCACCCCTGTCGGCACGGCGATGAGGAAGGACATGAAGGAGAAGAAGGGCAGCAGCACCGCCCCGGTGGCGAACATGTGGTGGGCCCAGACGACCAGCGACAGCCCCGTGATGCAGATGGTCGCCGCGATCAGCGACCCGTAGCCGAAGATCGGTTTGCGGCTGAAGACGGGGATGATCTCCGAGATGATGCCGAAGAACGGCAGGGCGATGATGTAGACCTCGGGATGGCCGAAGAACCAGAAGAGGTGCTGCCACAGCAGGGCCCCGCCGTTCTGGGCCTCGAAGACCTGCGCGCCGAAGCGCCGGTCGGCCTCCAGCACGAGCAGGGCCGCGGCCAGCACGGGGAAGGCCACCAGGATCAGCACCGAGGTGAACAGCACGTTCCAGGTGAAGATCGGCATCCGGAACATCGTCATGCCCGGCGCCCGCATGCCGATGATGGTGGTCAGGAAGTTCACCGCGCCGAGGATCGTGCCGAAGCCGGACAGCGCCAGGCCCATGATCCACATGTCGCTGCCCAGCCCCGGCGAGCGGGCGTCGCTGCTCAGCGGCGCGTACGCGGTCCAGCCGAACGCGGCGCCGCCCTCGGGCATCAGCAGGCTGGCCACCACGATCAGCCCGCCGAAGAGGTAGAGCCAGTAGGCGAACATGTTCAGGCGGGGGAAGGCCACGTCCGGGGAGCCGATCTGCAGCGGCATGATCGCGTTGGCGAAGCCCGCGAAGGCCGGGGTGGCGAACAGCAGCAGCATGATCGTGCCGTGCGCGGTGAAGGCCTCGTTGAACTGCTCGTTGGTCACCAGCTGCAGCCCCGGCCGGGCCAGCTCGGCGCGCATCAGCATCGCCAGCAGCCCCGCGACGAGGAAGAAGCCGAACGACGTGATCAGGTAGAGATTGCCGATCTTCTTGTGGTCGGTGGTGGTCAGCCAGTCGACCACCATGCGTCCGGGAGTGCGCTGCCTGGCCGGCCGGGCCGGGCCGGCCGCGGCCTGCGCGGTGTCGGTCCCCATCCGTGCCCCCTGCTGTCTCGTTCCCACTGGGCTCTCGGCACCCGCCATGATGCTCGCGTCGCGGGCGCGGCGCGAGAGTGCCTCGATGGCGGGACGCCCCGCACGGCTGTCGGAACGTCAAATTCCGAATGTCGTGGAGCCCTCGGCGGACCGGAGCCCAGAATTCGATTCGATCATTACCCGCAGCGGGCCCCGGAACGGGAATTCGGGCGGGCCCCGCCGACGGTCGGCAACCGCCCTTCCGGAAGGGCCCGGTGAATTCCCCGGCGGGTTTATGTGGAGGCTCTGGGAAGGAAAAGGGAAGGCCCGTACGGGTGATGCGGGCCGGGCAAACTCCCCTGGGTTGTCTGTGACAGAAGTGTGACCAGTGGCGCGCCCGGCGGGGCCGGACCCCGCCTACCGCGCCCGTCCGCCGCCACCTACGGTGGCTGTCATGGCACCGCTGACGAATCTTCCGAAGGACCCCGACGACGACCCCGAGGGCTACACCGGGCTGCCCGCCGGCCCGGCCGCCGAGCGGGCCCGCGAGCGCGGCTGGACGGACGTGCGCACGCTGCCACCGGGCGCGATCATCACCATGGAGTACCGGGCCGGCCGGCTGAACTTCGAGGTCGAGGACGGCGTCGTCCTGCGCTCCTGGAAGGGCTGAGGACGCCGGAAGGCGGCCCCGGAACGTCTGTCCGGGGCCGCCTTCGGCGTATGTGCGTACGAGTGCGGCCCGGTGAGCCGTCAGGTGCCGGCGCGGCCCCGGCCGGCGGCCGGGCCCAGCGGCGCGGTGCGCGGCAGGCGGTCGGCGTGCGGCGGCCGGCGGCTGCCGGTCGGGGTGACCGGCGTGCGCTCGGAGCGGGCCGTGTGCGGCCGGGGCAGCAGGTGCGGCCGGCCGTCGACGCCCCGGGACGCGGTGCGGCTGCCGGCGCCCACCGGTTCGCGGACCGGCAGGTCGTCGGCCGGGTTGCGCGGACCGCCCAGCGACACGCCGGCGGCCGCCGGCAGTGCCACCGGCAGCGCGGGCACGACGCGGCGGGACCGCAGCCGGCGCCAGGCCTCCTGCAGCCAGACGTCCGCACGCGCCATCGCCGGCTCGAACCAGGGCAGGGCCAGCAGCACCAGCAGGCCGGCCGTCCAGCCCAGGGTGACGTCGCTCATCCAGTGCGTACCGAGGTAGACCGTCGTCATCCCCACGCCGAGGGCGAGCAGCGCGGCGCTCACCGAGGCGATGCGGCGCGCGCGGGGAGTGGTGGCCAGGTAGGCCAGGACACCCCAGGTGACCACGGCGTTCGCGGTGTGGCCCGAGGGGAATATGTCGCCGCCGGCGAACATCTCGTTCGAGCCGACCGCGGTGGCGTAGTGCGGGCCGAGCCGGCCCATGCCCAGCTTCGCCGCGCCCACCGTCGCGTTCAGCAGCAGCAGCGAGGTGCCCAGCACCAGCAGCGGGCGCATCGTGCGCAGCTTGTAGGTGCGCCAGCCCAGCCAGGCGGCCACGGCCACGGCGGTCGGTCCGCGCTGGCCCAGGACCACGAAGTAGTCCAGGAAGGTGTGGATCTCCGGCCACTGCTTGTACGGCCGGAAGAGCATGACCTGCCAGTCGAACCGCACCGGCCAGGACGTGGTGAGCACACCGACCACGATCGCCGCGTACACCACGGAGGTCGCCACGAAGATCCCCAGACGGGTCCGGGTCATCCGTGGCCGCACGGCGTCGGTAGGGCGCTCCTCCGCTGGGACGAGCTCGTCGTTGGTACGCACTCAATGGACGTTACATTGCGTGACAGGAGGGTCCGGCCGATCGAGCCGCTTTGTGATGACGATGTGATGTGGAATGCGTCTCAATCGTGCGGCCCGGCATGTTTGGAACAGCCGCATAAGAAAAAGTTAAAGAAACGCCGGACGGTGCCCGGCAAAGGCCGGGAAATCTTGAATTGCTTTCCCTGGCGGGGTGTTTATCGGTGATTGGCCGAGGGGTTCCCCGACGTTTGCCGAACCGCTCCGCGCCGCCCGTCGAATTACGATCATGGCGGGCCGGAACCGTGCAGCCAGAACGCTCCGTAGACGGCCGACACCAGCGTCACGGCCGACACCACCGCCACCGCGCGCACCGTCCGTAGCCGGGCCAGCGCCACCGCCAGTGGCAGCAGCAGCGGAAAGGCGGGCAGCATCAGGCGTGGCTTGGAACCGAAGTAGCCCTTCGCGGTGAGCGCCAGCAGCACCACCGTGCCGGTGTACGCCAGCAGCGGCAGCGGCTGCCCCTGCCGCACCCCCTTCAGATACAACAGCACCACCAGCACGACCCCCGCCAGCAGCGCCAGCCCCGCGGGGAAGGCGGGCCCCGCCAGCCGCTTCCCGATGAAGGAGGCGAAGGCCAGGCCGCCGTCGAAGCCGTTGCCCCAACCGCCCTGCACCTCCAGGTAGCCGGTGACGCTGCCGGTGCGCGCCCCCACCCAGGCGACGTATCCCAGCCAGCCCAACGGGGCCAGGGCCGCCCCGGCCAGGACGCGGGCCGCAGGCGTACGACGCTCCCCGCGGCGGGCCCGCACCAGCTCCAGCGCCGCCCCCAGCCACACGGCCGCGACCACCGCGGCGCCCACCGGCCGGGTCAGCCCGGCCAGCGCCGCCAAGGCGCCCGCACCCGCCCACCGGCCGGTCAGCACGCAGTACAGGCTCCACGCCGCCAGCGCCGTGAACAGCGACTCCGAGTACGCCATCGACTGCACCACGCCCACCGGCAGCGCGGCCCACAGGCCCACCAGCGCCAGGCCCGCCCGGCGCCCGTACCGCAGCTCGCCGACCGCGAAGATCCCCCAGGCGGCCAGCAGACCGGCCACGGCCGAGACCACCAGGCCCGCGTCCGCGACCGACAGCGGCGAAAGGTGCGCGACCAACCGCTCCAACCACGGCAGCAGCGGGAAGAACGCCAGGTCGGAGTGGACCTTGCCGCCCGCCAGCTGCAGCGTGAAGCCGTATCCCTGCTCCGCTATTCGGGCGTACCAGATCGAGTCCCAGCGCCCGGAGAGCAGATGGCGGGCACCCTTGTCGTCCGCGAGCCCCCACAGCGCCAGCGCCACCAGGCCCACCGCCCGGATCCCCGCGTACAGCCACAGCGCCGCGGCCGCCCGGCGCAGGGCGGCCGCGGCGCCGGAGCGCGACAGGGAAGGGACAGCCGGCCCGGCCGGCCCGGCCGCCGGTCCGACCGGGAAACGCAGATCACTCACCGATCGATTGTCCCAGGCGGCGCGATGTGCCCCACGACGTGAGAGGCGCCACGTGGGATCCGGCAGGACCTCGCGTACTCTGTCGACTCACTCGCCCCTCTCATCCGCCGGGGCTCTTCCCGACCCCAGGCCCACGGCGGCCGCGAGCGCAGGACACGGAGGTGTGTGGATGTCCGGGACGACCACCGCCGGCCCCCGACGGCCGGTCGGCGTTCCCCGGCAGCGGCGCTCCCGCCGCGCGGACGAACACGGCGGCGCCCTCGCCGGCCGCTGGACCGTGCTCGTCGTCCTCTGCGTCAGCCTGCTCCTGGTCGCCGTCGACGCCACCGTCCTGCACGTCGCGGTGCCGGCCGTCACCGAGGACCTGCGGCCCGGCGCGATCCAGCTGCTGTGGATCGTCGACGTCTACCCGCTCGTGTGCGCCTCGCTGCTGATCCTCTTCGGCACCCTCGGCGACCGGGTCGGACGCCGGCGCGTGCTGCTCCTCGGCTACGCCCTCTTCGGCATCGCCTCCGCACTCGCCGCCCTCGCCACCGCGCCCGAAGTGCTCATCGCCGCCCGCGCCCTCCTCGGCGCCGGCGGAGCCATGATCATGCCGGCGACGCTGTCGATCCTCCGCCAGATCTTCCCCGACCGGCGCGAGCGCGCCCTGGCCATCGGCGTGTGGAGCGCCGTCGCCGCCGTCGGCGCCGCGGTCGGACCGCTGCTCGGCGGCTTCCTGCTCGAACACTTCTGGTGGGGCTCGGTCTTCCTCATCAACGTCCCGCTGATGATCGTCAGCCTGCCCGTCGGCCGCTGGCTCCTGCCGGAGTCCACCGGCGAACGCGACGGACCCTGGGACGTCCTCGGCGCCCTCATGGCCGCCTTCGGCCTCTTCGGCGTCGTCTACGGCGTCAAGCACGTGGGCGGCCCCGAGGCCCTCTCGCTCGACACCGTCGTCCCGGCCGGCGTCGGCGCCGCCCTCCTCGTCCTCTTCGTCCGGCGGCAGCGGCGGCGCACCCACCCCCTGGTCGATCTCACGATGTTCGCCCGGCCCGCGTTCGGCACGTCGGTCGGCTGCATCGTCCTCGCCATGCTGGCCCTCGTCGGCCTCGAACTCATCGCCGCCCAGTACCTGCAGCTCGTCCTCGGCCTGACACCCCTGCAGACCGGGCTGCGCCTGCTGCCCCTGACCCTCGCCGCCATGGCCGCCGGCCTCGCCGGCTCCCGCGTCCTGCAGCGCTTCGGACCGCGCACCATGGTCTGCGCCGGCTTCGTGCTCACGGCCATGGCCGTGCTCTCGCTGACCGCCATGGGCCGCACCGACCGGCCCCTCACCCTCGTCGCCGCCTTCGTCGTCCTCGGCTTCGGGCTGGAGACGACGCTGTTCGGTGCGTACGAGTCGATGCTCAGCGAGGCACCCGCGGAATCCGCCGGCGGCGCGGCGGCCATCGGCGAGACGTCCTACCAGCTCGGAGCCGGCATCGGCATCGCCCTGCTCGGCAGCGTCATGAACGCCGCCTACGCGCCGGGCGTCGTCACCGTGCCGGGAGTGCCGTCGGCGGCCGGACTGGCGGCACGGCACTCGCTCGGCGAGGCGTACGACGTCGCGGACCGCCTGGGCGGACCGGCGGGGCCCGCGTTGCGCGCGGCGGCGCGCGATGCGTTCGTCTTCGGGCTGCATGTGACGCTGGCGGTCAGTGCGGGGTTGCTGCTGCTCGGCGCGCTGGCGGCGCTGCGGCTGCCGCGGGCGATGGACTGCGGCACCGCTACCGCGGCCGTCCCGGCAGCCCGCGAGGGCTAGCGCCTGTCCGGCGGATCTTCGTCACGCGCCACCACGGCGCCCCGTCAGGGGCGCGGGGAACTGCGTGACAAGCCACGACGTGCCCGCAGATTGTCCGGGCCCCGGGGTGGCGTGTCGGCTGCGGGCCGTCGCGGGCTGATCGCGCAGTTCCCCGCGCCCCTACGGGGCGCCGTGGTGGCCCGCGACGACGATCCGCCGGACACGGCCTAGCACCCCCGGACCGGGGGTCCGGGAGCGGAGCCCCGGGAAACGGTGAAAGGGCGGGGTGGGGGATCAGCCCGCCGCAGGCGTCCTCGGCCACTGGACGGGGTGGGTTACTGCGCCGTAACGTCGTCGGCGCACCCGAAGATCACGCCCGCATCCGCCGGAGGCCCTCGTGTTCGACGCCCACGACCCCCTCGGGATCGACGACCTGCTCGGCGACGAGGACCGCGCCATCCGCGACGCGGTACGGCAGTGGGCCCGCGAGCGCGTGCTGCCGCATGTCGCCGAGTGGTACGAGCGCGGTGAGGTCCCCGCCCGCGAACTGGCCCGTGAGCTCGGCGCCCTCGGCGCCCTCGGCATGCAGCTCACCGGCTACGGCTGTGCGGGGGCGAGCGCGGTGCAGTACGGCCTGGCCTGCCTGGAGGTGGAGGCCGCCGACTCCGGCATCCGCTCCCTGCTGTCGGTCCAGGGCTCCCTGGCGATGTATGCGATCCACCGCTTCGGCTCGGAGGAGCACAAGCAGCAGTGGCTGCCGGCCATGGCCACCGGCGAGGTGATCGGCTGCTTCGGGCTCACCGAGCCGGACCACGGCTCGGACCCGGGCGGCATGCGGACGTACGCCAAGCGCGACCCCGGCGGCGACTGGGTGCTGACGGGCCGCAAGATGTGGATCACCAACGGCTCGGTGGCCGGCGTGGCCGTCGTCTGGGCGCGTACGGACGAGGGCGTCCGCGGCTTCCTCGTCCCCGCCGGCACCCCCGGCCTCTCGGCGCCGGAGATCCGGCACAAGTGGTCGCTGCGTGCCTCCGTCACCAGCGAGCTGGTGCTGGACGAGGTGCGGCTGCCGGCCGATGCGGTGCTGCCGGAGGCCACCGGCCTGCGCGCCCCGCTGGGCTGCCTGAACCACGCCCGGTACGGGATCGTGTGGGGCGCCATGGGCGCCGCGCGCACCTGTTTCGAGACGGCGCTGGAGTACGCGCGCACGCGCGAGCAGTTCGGCCGGCCCATCGGCGGCTTCCAGCTGACGCAGGCCAAGCTGGCCGACATGGCGGTGGAACTGCACAAGGGGATCCTGCTGGCCCACCACCTGGGACGGCGGATGGACGCGGGGCGGCTGCGGCCGGAGCAGGTGAGCTTCGGCAAGCTCAACAACGTGCGGGAGGCGATCGAGATCTGCCGTACCGCCCGGACGATCCTCGGCGCCAACGGGATCTCGCTCGAATACCCCGTCATGCGCCATGCGACGAACCTGGAGTCGGTGCTGACCTACGAGGGCACCGTGGAGATGCACCAGCTGGTGCTGGGCAAGGCGCTCACCGGCCTGGACGCCTTCCGGTGAGACCCTCGCCCGTCGTCGGTTCCGCCGTGCCGCTCCACCGCCGCCTCGGCTGTGGCCGCTGTGCTTTCCCGGGGGGCCACCCCCGGACCCCCGGCCTTTTCCACCCCCGCCTCAGCTCTGGTTGAAGAAGCCGCCGTTCGAGCGGCCCACGGGCTCGCCGCTGACGACCTGGTAGTCGGCCGGGGTGAGGAGGAACACCCGGTTGGCCACGCGTTCGATCGAGCCGCGCAGGCCGAAGGTCAATCCGGCGGCGAAGTCCACCACCCGCTTGGCGTCGCTGGGCTCCATGCTCGTGAGGTTGACGATGACCGGTACGCCGGCCCGGAACAGCTCGCCGATGCCCCGGGCGTCCCGGAATCCGTCGGGGGTGACCGTGGCGATGCGGGTGCCCTGCTCCTGGGCCACCTCGTCGGCCACCCGGACCTTGGGGTTGGTCACCCAGGAGTCGCCGGGCCCCTCGTCGGAATCCTCTTCGTAGCCGCCGTAGTAGCCCTCGTCATCGCTGTCGTCGACGAGGCCAAGCCAGGCACTCGCCTTGCGCACCGATCCCATGGACGCCTCCTCTCACACGCGGTGTGTTCCGCCCGCTCCTCTATGGTCGTCCATGATGCGGATGATGTGCCAAGTGGATGGCGGCCATGCGGGGATTTCGTGACGCATCTGGTGCAAAGCGGGTGGCGGTGCGTCAGAAACTCCTATGAGTGGACCGCAGGCGCTGGACCTGGGCATATGCGGCATCGTGCGGGCGAGCGGGCTCCGCCCCGGAACGATTGTCCCCGGTGACTAGGATGCCCGGGCGCATCGACACCACACACGGGGGCACGTTTTGTTCGGGATCATCAGGCCATGCCGTCACCGGCTCTCCGAGAGCATGCGGACGGAGTGGATGGCGCATCTTTGCGGGTTGTGTCTGGCACTCAGGGGCGACCACGGTCAGTTTGCTCGAATAGCAACCAACTACGACGGTCTGGTCATATCGGTACTCGTCGAGGCCCAGTCCGCGGCACCCGCGCCCGGCGGCGCCGCGGCCTGGCGGCGTACGGCCGGACCCTGCCCGCTGCGCGGCATGCGCTCGGCGCCGGTCGCCCAGGGCGAGGGGGCCAGGCTGGCCGCCGCGGTCTCGCTCGTCCTGGCCTCGGCCAAGATGCGCGACCATGTCGCCGACGGCGACGGCGTGTTGGCGCGCCGTCCCGTCGCCGCGGCGGCGCGCCGCGTCGCCGCCGGCTGGGACCGGGCCGGCGCCCGTACGGGGGCGGAACTCGGCTTCGACACCGCCGTCCTGGTGGGCGCGGTGGAGCGGCAGTCCGGCCTGGAGGCGCTGGCCGGACCGGGCACCTCGCTGCTGGCCGTCACCGAGCCCACGGAGACCGCCACCGCCGCCGCGTTCGGCCACACCGCCGTACTGGCCGGCAGGCCGGGCAACCGGGCGCCGCTGGAGGAGGCGGGCCGGCTCTTCGGCCGGCTCGCGCACCTGCTGGACGCGGTGGAGGACCTGTCCGAGGACGCCCGCACCGGGGCGTGGAACCCCATCGCCGCCACCGGCAGCGCACTTGAGGACGTGCGGCGGTTGTGCGACGACGCGGTGCACGGCGTGCGGCTCGCGCTGCGCGACGTGGAGTTCGCGAGCAGGAGCCAGGGCCGGCTCGCGCACCTGCTGCTGGCGCACGAGCTGGACCGTGCCGTGGACCGGGCGTTCGGGACGACGTCCGGCGGCGCCTGTGCCGTACGGCACGAGGGGGCGACCCCCGAGGCCGCGTTCGGGCCGCCGCCGGTGATGCCGCCGCCGCCCGCGCCGCCGCGGCCGCCGCGCCGCAGGCGCGGGCTGATCGCCGGCTGCGCGGTGTGGACGCTCATGTTCTGCTCGTGCCAGGTGTGCTGCAAGGACCCCTACGAGGACCCCTGGACGGGGCGGCCGCGCGAGGGCTGGTGCGCCAAGTGCTGTGACAACTGCGACGGAGGCGACTGCAACGGCTGTGACGGCTGCTGCGATTGCTGCAACTGCTGTGATGGGTGCGATTGCTGCGACGGCTGTTGCTGCGACGGTTGCTGACCGTGCAGCGGAGAGCGAGGGGAGGGGTGCGGCCAGGGGCCGCGGGCGCGAAGGCGGCAAGGGGCGCCGCGCGGGGCGGCGTCAGCCCGTACAGGAGGCGGACCACACCCGACAGAAGTCGATGTGGTCCCGGGTGACCAGCCGCAGCCGAGGGCGCATGGCGCAAGTGGAGCAGGCATCCGCTTGTGCCGTCAACCGCCGTCCCGCCGCTGTGAGACGCACCGTTCACAGTGCGGGACACGGTTGACAGCCCACCCGCGCCCCGCCGTAGCCTCGGCACCCGGCCGTGCTGAGGGGCGCGGCCCGCGCGAAGGCGACCGACCACCCGTCCGGTCCCGCACCCACGGAGCCTTCGCATGCCCGCGCACCCCTTACGCCCGGCCGCAGCCCCCCGCCTCGCCCTCGTCGGCATGGGCCCCCGCGGCACCGGCCTCCTCGAACGCATCGCCGCCAACGCACCCGGCCTCCTGCGTGGTTCGCCGCTCGACCTGCACCTCGTCGACCCCTACCCGCCCGGCGGCGGGCGGGTCTGGCGGCGCGAGCAGTCCCCGCTGCTGTGGATGAACTCCCACGCCGAGGACGTCACCCTGTACACCGACGAGAGCGTTGCCTGCGCCGGACCCGTGCGGCCCGGCCCCTCGCTCGCCGAATGGGCGGCGCTGGTCCGGGACGGCGGGCCGGGTGCGGAAACGATCCGCCTCGATCCGGACACGGCCGCCGCCGTACGGGCCCTGCACCCCCGTGACTTCGCCGGCCGCCGGCTGCAGAACGCCTACCTGTCCTGGGTGTACGAGCGCGCCGTCGCCGCCCTGCCGCCCGGCGTCACCGTCCACCGGCACCACCGCCGCGCCGTCCGCCTCGACCGGGCGCCCGACGGCCGGCAGCGCCTGTGGCTGGACGGCGCCGATGCACCCCTGCTCGCCGACGCCGTCGTCCTGTGCCTCGGCCACCTCGACGCCGCACCCGACCCCGCCCAGCAGGACCTCGCCCGCTTCGCCGCCGCCCACGACCTGACCTACCTCCCCCCGCAGTTCACCGCCGACAGCGACCTGCGCGCGCTGCGCCCCGGCGAACCCGTCCTCGTGCGCGGCATCGGCCTCGCCTTCACCGACCTGATGGTCCTGCTGTCCGAGGGCCGCGGCGGCCGCTTCACCCCCGACGGCCCCGGCCGCCTCGCCTACCATCCCTCCGGCCGCGAACCCGTCCTGTACGCCGGGTCGCGGCGCGGCGTGCCGTACCGGGCGAAGATCGGCTACCCCTGGGACGGCGAACCGCTCACACCGCCCCGCTTCCTCGGCCCCGCCCAGGCCGAGCAACTGCGCCGGCTGCCCCGGGACCCCGACCTCCACCACGACCTGCTGCCGCTCGTCGCCAAGGACCTGGGGTACGCCCACTACCACCGCCTGTTCACCGCCCACCCCGAACGCACCCGCACCGCCTGGACCGACTTCGCCGAGACGTACGCCGCGAGCCCGCCCGGCAGCGCCGAACTCGACGCCCTGGTGGCGGCGTCGGTGCCCGACCCCGCCGACCGCCTCGACCTCGCCGCGCTCGACCGGCCGCTCCGGCTGCGGACCTTCCCCGGCACCGCCGCCCTGCAGGAGGCGGTGCGCACCCACATCGAGGCCGACATCGCCCGCCGCGACGACCCGCGGCACAGCGCCGACTTCGCCGTCTTCCTCGCCCTGCTGTCCGTCTACGCACAGCTCGGCAACGCCGGCGGGCCCGCGTGGCACGGCTTCTTCAGCTACCTGGCCTCCGGGCCGCCGGCGCCGCGGCTGCGGCAACTCGTGGCACTCTCGCGCGCCGGGATCGTCCGCTTCCTGGGGGCGGACGCCGTCTTCACGACGGACCGGGAAGCCGGCACCTTCCGCGCGCACGCCGCGAGCGTGCCCGGGCACGTGGTGCGGGCGCGGGCACTGGTCGAGGCACGACTGCCGGAGCCGACCGTGGAACGGTCCCGGGACCCGCTCCTGCGCGGGCTCGCGGCGAAGGCCACCGGGCGCGGACTGCTCGCCGTCGACCCCGCCGACGGGCGGGTGCGGGCGGGGCTCTACGCGCTGGGCCCCTTCACTGACGCGGGCGGCACGGGTGCGGCGTTCGCCCGGCCGCGGACGAACGCGGTGGCGTTCCGTCAGAACGACGCGACGGCGAGGGCGGTGCTGCGGCTGGTGGGCGGGGGAGTTGTTCCCCGTCCCCGCCCTTTCCCCGTTTCCGAGGAGTCTGCCGCCTCCTCGCACCCCCGCCCCGGGGCTGCGCCCCGGACCCCGGACCGGGCTTCGCCCGGTGTCCTCAAACGCCGGACGGGCTGAATCCGGCACCCGCCGGTTTCCCCGTACACCCCGAGGAGCTCCCATGTCAGTGCCCACCCGCCCCCTCCATCTCGCCGTCGCCCTCGACAACATCACCGCCCCCACGGCGGAGCCGTACGTCTGCGCCGCCCGTCTCGCCGAGCGGGGTCGGTTCGACTTCGTCACGCTCGACGACTCCTTCGCAGCCCCCGGCCGAGGCCGCGGCCGGCTCGATGCGCTCGCCGTGCTGGCGCGCGTCGCACCCGCCACCGAGCGGATCGGGCTCGTGCCGACCGTCACCACCACGCACACCGAGCCGTTCCACGTGTCGTCCGCCGTGGCCACCCTCGACTGGGTCAGCCGGGGCCGGGCCGGGTGGCAGGTGGGGGTCTCGTCCTGCGAGGCCGAGGCCCGTGTCTTCGGGCGGCGGCCTGCGCCCTCGCCCACCGAGGCGTGGCGGGAGGCGGATGCGGTCGCCGACGTCGCCGCCCGGCTGTGGGACAGCTGGGAGGACGACGCGGAGATCCGCGACGCGGCCACCGGCCGCTTCGTCGACCGCGACAAGCTGCACCACGTCGACTTCGAGGGCCCCGGCTTCCGCGTGCGCGGCCCGGCGATCGTGCCGCGGCCGCCACAGGGGCACCCGGTCGTCGTGGTCGACGCGACCGCCCCGCAGGCCCGGGAGGCCGCGGTCCGGCGCGCCGACGTGGCGTACATACGCCTGCCCCGCACGCGGGGCGCCGACCGGGCGCGGGCCGCCGCCGAGGACTTACGGCGCCGGGCCCGCGCCCACGGGCGGGACCCGGGGGCGCCGGCCGGCCGCCTCGTCGTCCTCGCCTCGCTGCCCGTGGCGCTGCACACGTCCGCCGACGCCGTGGCGCTGGCCTCGCTGCTCGGCTCCTGGTACGCGGACGGCGTGGCCGACGGCTTCCACTTGAGGCCCGAGCGGCCCGAGCGCGACCTCGCGCTGCTGGTGGACGCGACCGTGCCCGTCCTGCAGCACCGCGGTCTGCTGCGGGTGTTCTATCCGGGTGCCACGTTGCGCGAGCACCTGTGCCTGGCCCGTCCCGCCAACCGTTACGCGCGCACGGGGGAGTCCGCATGAACCGGCACCTGCATCTGGCCGCCCACTTCCCGGGCGTGAACAACACCACCGTCTGGCAGGATCCCCGCTCCCGCAAAGGGAGTCAGATCGACTTCTCCTCCTTCGAGCACGTGGCGCGCGTGGCGGAGCGGGGCCGGTTCGACTTCTTCTTCCTCGCCGAGGGGCTGCGGCTGCGCGAACACAAGGGTGCCGTGCACGACCTGGACGTGGTCGGCCGGCCCGAGTCGGTCACCGTGCTCGGCGCGCTGGCCGCCGTGACCGAGCGGCTGGGCCTGGCCGCGACGGTCAGCGCCACCTTCAACGAGCCCTACGAACTCGCCCGCCGCCTGGCATCGCTGGATCACCTCAGCGCCGGCCGGGCGGCCTGGAACGTGGTGACGACCTCCGACGCCTTCACCGGCGAGAACTTCCGGCGCGGCGGCTACCTCGACCACGCCGAGCGCTATACGCGCGCCGCCGAGTTCCTCGCCCTGGCCCGCGAGCTGTGGGATTCCCGGGCGCCCGGCGGCGGGGGCCGCCCCTTCGCCCATCGTGGGCGGCACTTCACGGTCTCGGGCGAGTTCGACGTGCCCCGTTCGCCGCAGGGGCATCCCGTGGTGATCCAGGCCGGCGACTCGGAGGAGGGCCGCGAGTTCGCCGCCTCCGCCGCGGACGTCGTCTTCACCCGGTACGGCACTTTGGAGGCCGGCCGCGCCTTCTACGCCGACGTCAAACGACGCCTGGCCGCGTACGGCCGGCGGCCGGAGGAGCTGAAGATCATGCCGGGGGTGACCTTCGTGCTCGGCGACACCGCGGCCGAGGCCCAGGAGCGGGCGCACGCCCTGCGCGAGCAGCAGGTCTCCCCGCAGACCGCGCTGCTGACGCTGGAACAGGTCTGGGGCCGCGACCTGTCGGACCTCGACCCCGACGGACCGCTGCCCACCTGCGACCCCGATCCGCAGGGCCGGCTCTTCCAGGGCCGGGTGGCCCTGGGCGACCCCTTCGCCGTCGTCGCCAAGTGGCGTGCGCTGGCGGAGGCGAAGGGCCTGTCCGCCCGGCAGACCGTCATCGAGGCGACGGGCCGTCAGTCGTTCATCGGCACGCCGCAGCAGGTGGCGGAGGCGATGGCGGGGTTCGTGGCGGCCGACGCCGCCGACGGGTTCATCCTCGTCCCGCAGCTCACCCCGGGCGGACTCGACGAGTTCGTGGACCGCGTGGTGCCGCTGCTGCAGGAGCGTGGCGTCTTCCGGGAGGAGTACACGGGCCCGACACTGCGGGACCACCTCGGGCTGGAGGTGCCGGTGTGGAAGGGTTGACCGTCATGAGCACGAGCGAGGCGCACCGGCAGTGGCGGGAGTGGTGCGAGCAGCGCACCGGGACGGTCGCGGCGCCGTACGGGCCGATGGCCCTCACCGGGACGCACTGGCTCCCCGACCTTCCGGACGGTCGGATTCCGGCCATTCCCGGGCAGTGGACCGAGGCGTCCGAGGGGGACGGGGTGCTGCTGCGGGCCGGCAGCGAGGACGATCTGGTGGTGGACGGCACGCCGTTCACGGGCGAGGTGGTTCTGGCCGCCGACCCCTCGCCGGAAGCGGCCCGGGTCGCCTCCGGCACGCGGAAGCTGCTGGTCATGCACCGCGAGGGGGTGTGGGCGGTGCGCGTCTTCGACCCGGACTCCGCCCGCCGCCGGGCGTTCGCCGGCATCGACGTCTTCCCCTACGACGAGCGCTGGGTGCTGCCGGGGCGCTTCCGCCCGTACGAGCGCGACCAGCGGATCACCGTGGAGAACGCCGACGGGCGCGCGCGGGGCCTGGCCCTGGCCGGCGAGCTGGTCATCGGCCCCGCCGCGCCGGACGGGGCCCCCGCCGGCGTACCGCACGGCCGGGAGTTCACGCTGCGGGTGGCGGCGGAGGCCGACGGCGCGCTGTGGGGCGTCTTCGCCGACGGCACCAGCGGGGTGTCCGGCTATCGCTTCCGCTTCCTGCGGCCGGGCGTCCCGGACGCCGACGGCGCTGTGACCGTCGACCTCAACCGCGCCCTGCTGCCGCCGTGCGCCTTCGCCGACCACTTCATCTGCCCCCTCCCACCGCCCGGCAACCGGCTGCCGTTCGCCGTCGAGGCGGGGGAGCGGAACCCGCTCGCACACTGATGCGTCGAACCGCCGGACGGGGCCGCCCCCGCCGTGGACGGGGGCGGCGTCCTGCGGACCCCGGCGGCGGGAGAGGCGGCCGGGGCGCTTCGGTGTGCGCGGGGGCGCGTCCGAAAGGAGCCCTTGCGCCGCGCGGTGCGGCGCCCGAATACTCCCGAACAGCGCTTGTCAGGGGCACGGCGAAAAACGGAATGTGCCGTGCCCTTCGACCGCGCCTCACGGGCCCGCCCACCGCGGACCCCCGACCCCACTCGGGAGGACATACGTGAGGATCAGGCGCACCACCCCCCGCAGCACCACCGCCCGGCGCGCCCGGGTCACCGCCGTCGCAGCCGGCCTCCTGGCCGCCTCCGCACTCGTCTCCACCCAGGCCCGGGCCGAGCCCGCCGCCGTCCCGACCACGGCGGCGCTCACCGCAGCGACCTCGGCCGTCGAGACCGCCGATGTTCCCGGCACCGCCTGGTACGTCGACGACACCAGCCACACCCTCGTCGTCACCGCCGACGCAGGCGTCCCCGCCGCCGGCCTGGAACGGATCAGACAGCAGGCGGGCCGGGCAGCCGGTGCCATACGCATCGAGCGCACCCCCGGCACCTTCCGCCCGCTCCTCGCGGGCGGCGACGCGATCTACGCCCCGACCTGGCGCTGCTCCCTGGGCTTCAACGTGCGCAAGGGCAGCACCTACTACTTCCTGACCGCCGGCCACTGCACCCAGGGCAAGCCGGCCTACTACGCCAACGCCGGTCACACCACCAGCATCGGCCCCACCACCGGCACCAGCTTCCCCGGCAACGACTACGGCATCGTGCAGTACACCAACGGCTCGCTCCCGCATCCCAGCGAGGTCGACCTCTACAACGGGCGCACCCAGCGCATCACCGCTGCCGGCAACGCGAGCGTCGGCCAGAGCGTCCAGCGCAGCGGCTCCACCACCAAGGTGCACGGCGGCAAGGTCACCGGACTCAACGCCACCGTGAACTACGGCAACGGCCAGATCGTGCGCGGTCTGATCCAGACCAATGTGTGCGCCGAACCGGGCGACAGCGGCGGCGCGCTCTTCGCCGGCTCCACCGCCCTCGGCCTGACCTCCGGCGGCAGCGGCAACTGCACCTCCGGCGGCACGACCTTCTTCCAGCCGGTCACCAAGGCGCTCAGCGCCTACGGGGTGAGCATCTTCTGACCCGTCCGACCCCTCCAGCCCCTCCGACCCTTCCGACCTGACCGCGAGCGTGCATTCCGCCCTTCCCCACGCCCGCCTGCGGCCAGCAGCAGGCCGAGCCCCCGGCATCCGCGCCGGGGGCTCGACCGTGCCCCGGCACGGGCATACCGTGGACGTAACAGCGGACCTTGTACGCATGTACGCAGGGGGTCGAGATGCTCGAAGACCTCGTGGTGGCGTTGGTGGCGGCGGGATCGGCCGGGCTGGTGTCCCTGCTGGCCTCGGCGCGGGTGGTCAAGCAGTACGAGCGCGGCGTCGTGCTGCGGCTCGGGCGACTGCGCTCGCAGATCCGGCAACCCGGCCTCACCCTGATCGTTCCGTTCGCCGACCGCCTGCGCAAAGTGAACATGCAGATCGTCACGATGCCCGTGCCCGCGCAGGAGGGCATCACCCGCGACAACGTCACCGTCCGGGTGGACGCGGTCGTCTACTTCAAGGTCGTCGACCCCGCCGAGGCCGTCATCCAGGTCGAGGACTACCGCTTCGCGGTCTCCCAGATGGCCCAGACCTCGCTGCGGTCGATCATCGGCAAGAGCGACCTGGACGACCTGCTGTCCAACCGCGAGAAACTCAACCAGGGCCTGGAGCTGATGCTCGACAGCCCCGCCGTCGGCTGGGGCGTCCACATCGACCGGGTCGAGATCAAGGACGTCTCCCTGCCCGAGACCATGAAACGCTCCATGTCGCGGCAGGCGGAGGCCGAGCGCGAGCGGCGGGCCCGCGTGATCAACGCGGACGCGGAGCTGCTGGCGTCGAAGAAGCTCGCCGAAGCCGCGGCGACGATGTCCGCCCAGCCGTCCGCGCTGCAGCTGCGGCTGCTGCAGACGATCGTGGCCGTTGCGGCGGAGAAGAACTCCACGCTGGTGCTGCCCTTCCCGGTGGAGCTGCTGCGCTTCCTGGAGCGGGCGGGCAGCGCGGCGCCGGAGGCCGCGCAGCGGCCGGAGGCGGAGCCCACCGCGCCGCCGGTGCGGGGGCCGGTGCCGGTGGAGCCGGTGCCGTTGGAGTTCGGGCACGTCGAGTCCGGGCGTCCGCAGTCCGAGGAGACCGAGGCGAATATCGGACACACCTGAGGGGCGTGCGCCTGCAGCTGGCCGTTCCCCCCTCAATCTCCCCCGGCTACCGCTGGGAGGTGCCCCCGGACGGGCTGACGAAGTCGGCCCGTCCGGCGATTGAGGACACCGGGGCCGGGGCGCGAGCCCCGAGGCCTGCCGCAGGCGTACGCCCGCGGCGCGCGCATGGGCATGCGCGCGACCGGAAGTCGCCCTTGTGCACTCCCTTGCCCGGTCGGGACACTCGACGGACCAACTTGGCATGGACGCGACCTCCAACGGGGGTGCGGCTGTGTCGTTCGTCCTCCGGGCCCGGCCGATCGCGACCGACGGGTCCCACCCCCCACTGGAGGTGCCGAGTTGAAGATCCGTCGGTTGCCCGTGCGGGCCGTCCTGGCGGGAGCGGCGGCCGCCGTGCTGGCCGCCGTCACTCTTGCCCCGCACCCCGCCGCGGGGGCGCAGCCGTGGCAGGCGCGGCTGGAGGAGGCCCGCCGCACCCTGGACGCACGGGCCGCCATTCCCGGCACCGCGTGGATGACCGACCCGAGAACGCACCGCGTCGTCGTGACCGCCGACAGCACCGTCAAAGGGGCGAAGCTGGCCCGGTTGAAGGAGGTCGCCTCGGGTCTCGGCGAGGCGGTCACGGTGCGCTCGATTCCCACCCGGCTCACCCGGTACCTCGCCGGGGGCGAGGCGATCTGGGGCGGCTCGGCCCGCTGCTCCGCCGGGTTCAACGTGGTCAAGGACGGCCGGCCGTACCTGCTGACCGCGGGCCACTGCGGCAAGGCCGCGAACGTCTGGGCGGCGGTCCGTGGCGGGGCGCAGATCGCGAAGACCGTCGCCGCCACGTTCCCCGGGCACGACCACTCCCTCGCCGAGTACACCGCCGGTGTCGCGCATCCCGGTGCGGTGATGCTCTCGGGCGGCCGTACGCAGGCGATCCGGCAGGCCGCCGCGGCGCACGTCGACGAGCCGGTCTCCCGCAGCGGTTCGACGACCGGCGTGCACACCGGCAAGGTCACCGGTCTCGACGTCACCGTCAACTACCAGGAGGGCCGCGTCGACGGGCTGATCCGTACCGACGTCTGCGCGGAGCCCGGCGACAGCGGCGGCCCGCTCTTCGACGGCGACAAGGCGATCGGCCTGACCTCCGGCGGCAGCGGCAACTGCACACAGGGCGGGGAGACCTACTACCAGCCGGTGCCCCAGGCGCTGCAGGCCTACGGGGCGTCCCTGGAGACGGGTACGGGCTGAGGCGGTCCGGCCCCCACGAACAGCGGCCCCCGGACACACCTCCACGGTGTCCGGGGGCCGCGCCCACGCCGGGCCGGTCAGAACTCGAAGACCAGGCCCTTGCCCGCCTTCAGCTCGCACGGGTTGGCGAAGGTGTGCTCGAAGTTCACTCGGCGGCCCTCCCACACGCCCTGGGCGGTGACCACGCTCGGGTTCCACTCACGGGTGCAGAACGTGCCCTCCTTGACCTGGGTGATCTTGGTGAAGTCACCGCCGGCCTGGCGCAGTTGCGCACAGGCACCCTGGGTGTTCGGGTGAGTGCCGCTGGGCTTGGGCGTACAGGTGAGCGTCACCGCGCGCTGTATTCCCGAGGCGACCGCGGAGTCGCCCTGGCCGATGGTCAGTACGAGCGCTGAGGGCGCGTACAGACTCTGCGTCTGTGCCGCGGGTATGGGCGTGGGGGCGGCGCTCGCCGACGTTCCGGCTGCCATCAGGCCGCCCAGCGCCACCGCGGCTCCCAGCGCGAGTCCCCCAGTGATGTACCGCATTGCGAACACTCCCTTGCTCGTGGCTGCAGATAACGGACGGCAGTCTTGCTCAACTCGTGCATGAACGCACTCTCATCGAACACTTTCAGTCGCTGCGCGAGGACCCTGCGTAGTGGAGTGGTGTGGCTGGATTCCTGTCCGCTTCTGTGGCCGGACGATCTCCCCGGGGCGTCGCGCGAGTGCTGGGGGTGTGCTCGCGCCCGGCTTGGGAGGGAAGCGGGGGAAGCAATGTTTCAGGCGTGTTGACCTGCAAGGATTCCTTGAATTCTCTGATGAATTATCAAATGAGCCTGAGAAAACATGACTTGCGGCGGCGTTGACCATTGGATCCAAAGCCCTGCGAGCCGGCCTGCGGAGGCCTCGCGTCGTCCGGCCGAAAAGGGTGCGCCCGGTTGCCCGTGCGACGGCCGGGGTGGTCGTGGCATGCCGCAGCAATGACCGAAGACCGCTCTAACCGACCGTTCGGTCTGTCGTTCCGTGCGTACGCCGCAGGGCGAGGCCCAGGGCGACCAGCGTGCCCGCCACCGCCCACCCGGACAGCACCAGCAGCGGGCAGGTCAGCCCGTTGCCGTGGAAGTAGGCGACGGAGCGCGCCGACCAGGTGCCGGCGCCCGGGGGCAGCGCCGGGCCGATGGCCCGCCAGAACGGCGGCAGCAGCGGGTAGGGGTAGGCGCCGCCCGCGCTGGGATTGCCCAGCACCACCACCAGCGCGATCGCCAGCCCGATGCCCACCACCCCCGCCAGCCCCTGCAGGGCCAGGGTGAGTGCACCGACCGCGAAGACCGTCAGGGCGCCCAGCCCCCACAGTCCCGGCAGGCTGCCGGGCAGCGCGTCCAGCACCGGCCCGGCGATCACCGCACCCAGCAGCCCCGCCGCGAGGGCGTAGAGGGCCAGGACGCCGAGCCGGATCAGCGCGCGGTGCGTGTTGGCGGGCCGGGCCCCGGCGCTGATGGCGAGGATCGCGGCGCACAGGTAGCCGCCCACGCACCAGCCGACCGCCAGGTAGAACGAGGTCAGTCCCCGGGCGTCGCCGGCCGCCGCCGGGGCCACGTCGAGCACCTTCAGCGCGCGCTGCTGGGCCTGCTCGGCCCGGGTGAGCACCGCCTCGGTGGCCTGGGCGAGCGAGGCCCCGGCCCCGCCGGCGACCAGGAGGGTGTCGGTGGTGCCGCGCGGGTCGACGACCAGCGCGGCGTCCAGCTCCCGCTCGCCGATCCGCCGCCGCGCCGTCGCCTCGTCGGCCACCGCGGTGGGCTCCAGCGGGTGCCCGGGCAGCGCCCCCAGTTGCTGCACCACCTGCGTCGCCACCGGGCCGGGCGCGACCACGCCAAGGGAGATGTCCGCCGGCTTCGGCCGGTGGAAGGCGCCGACGTAGGAGGCGATGAACGCCAGCTGCAGCACCAGGGTGCCGATCACCAGGGCGGCCGCCCGGCCCGTGACCGCGCTGCGGACCTCCCCGAGGAAGCGGGTGGCACCGCCGGGGTCGTGGACCATGCGCCGCTCCTTGCTCGCTGCGTCTCCCGCTGCCGTCTCGCGTCGTCCTGCTGCCGTCTCGTCCTGCTGCCGTCGCTCCTCGCCGCCCAGCCTGCGATCGCGTGCGGCCGTGCGCAGGCCGGGCGGGCCGTTCGGGTGGCCGGGGGCGATCGGAGGCAGGCCTCGCACGGGATTCGTACGAACGTTCGAGAAGTGGTTTATGGTGGTGACAGGGAGGGCGAAAGGATTCGGCCATGGAGTGAGCGCGAGCGGCAGGAGGTGCGACGGCTGTGGCGGTCCCCGCGTTCACACACCTGCACACCGCCTCGGGCTTCTCGATGCGCTACGGCGCCACGCACCCCGAGCGGCTGGCCGAGCGCGCCGCCGAGCGCGGCCTGGACGCGCTCGCCCTGACCGACCGCGACTCCCTGGCCGGCGCCGTGCGCTTCGCCAGGGCCGCGGCCCGGGCCGGGGTGCGCCCGCTGTTCGGCGTGGACCTCGCCGTACCCGACCCGCTGCCCGAGCCCGGACCCGCCGGGACGCGCCGCCGCACCCCCGCACGCGGCGGGGCCTTCGTCGACGAGTCCGCCCCCCGCGCCGTCTTCCTCGCCCGCGACGGCGCCCGCGGCTGGGCCGCCCTGTGCGGCCTGGTCTCCGCCGCCCACGCCGGCGGCACCGAACGCCCCGGGCTGACCCGCGCCGACCTGGCCGGTGCCGCCGCCGGCCTGCGCACCCCGCTGACCGTGCTGCTCGGCCCCGGCTCCGAGGTCGGCCGCGCCCTGGCCGCCGGCCGCCCCGACCGCGCCGCCCGGCTGCTCGCCCCCTGGCGGGAAATGTTCGGTGACGCCCTGCGGCTGGAGGCCGTCTGGCACGGCCGCACCGGCACCGGCCCCGGCTCCCTGCGGCTCGCCGCCCGCACCGTCGGCTTCGCCGCCGAGGAGGGCGTACGCGCCGTCCTCAGCAATGCCGTCCGCTACGCCGACCCCGGCCAGGGGCCCGTCGCCGACGTCCTGGACTCCGCCCGTCTCCTGGTGCCCGTCGACCCCCGCCGGCCCGAGCAGCACGACGGCGGCGAACGCTGGCTCAAGGACGGCGCCCGCATGGCCGACGTGGCCGCCCGCATCGCCGAGGCCGCCGGCCAGGGCCGCACGGGCGCCCACCGGCTGCTCGCCGCCACCGAGGAGAGCGCCGCCGCCTGCCTGGTCGACCCCGAGGACGACCTGGGCCTGGGCTCCGTCCACTTCCCCGAACCCCACCTCGTCGGCGCCGACCGCCGCACCGCCGCCCGCGTGCTGCGCTCCCGCTGCGCCGCCGCCATGGTGCGCCGCGGCCACGACCGCGACCGCCGCTACTGGGACCGGCTGGAGGAGGAGCTCGCCATCATCGAACAGCGCGGCTTCCCCTCGTACTTCCTGACCGTCGCCCGGGTCGTCGACGACACCCGCGCCCTCGGCATCCGCGTCACCGCACGCGGCTCCGGCGCCGGCTCCCTCGTCAACCACCTGCTCGGCATCGCCCACGCCGACCCCGTCGCCCACCACCTGCTGATGGAGCGCTTCCTGTCCACCCGGCGGGCCGCGCTGCCCGACATCGACATCGACGTCGAGTCCGCCCGCCGCCTGGAGGTCTACCGCGCGATCTTCGAACGCTTCGGCGAGGACCGCGTCGCCACCGTCTCCATGCCCGAGACCTACCGCATCCGGCACGCGATCCGCGACGTCGGCGCGGCCCTCGGCATGGCGCCGGCCGAGGTCGACCGGCTCGCCAAGGCCTTCCCCCACATCCGCGCCCGCGACGCCCGCGCCGCCCTGGCCGAACTGCCCGAACTGCGCGCCGTCGCCGCCGAGGACCACGGCCGGCTGTGGGAACTGGTCGAGGCCCTCGACGGACTGCCCCGCGGCATCGCCATGCACCCCTGCGGCGTCCTGCTCTCCGACGCCTCCCTGCGGGCCCGCACCCCCGTCGTGCCGACCAGCGGCGAGGGATTTGCGATGTCGCAGTTCGACAAGGACGACGTCGAGGACCTCGGACTGCTCAAGCTCGACGTCCTGGGCGTGCGGATGCAGTCCGCCATGGCCCACGCCGTCGCCGAGATCCACCGAGCCACCGGCCGCCGCATCGACCTCGACGACCCCGCACAGGTGCCGCCGGGCGACCGGCGGACGTACCGGCTCATCCGCTCCGCCGAGACACTCGGCTGCTTCCAGATCGAATCGCCCGGCCAGCGGGACCTGATCGGCCGGCTGCAGCCCGAGAACTTCCACGACCTCGTGGTCGACATCTCCCTCTTCCGGCCCGGCCCCGTCGCGGCCGACATGGTCCGCCCCTTCATCGCCGCCCGGCACGGCCGCGCCCCCGCCCGCTACCCGCACCCCGACCTCGCCGAGACCCTCGGCGAGACCCACGGCGTGGTCGTCTTCCACGAGCAGATCATCGAGATCCTGCGCATCATGACCGGCTGCGACCGCGGCTTCGCCGACGAGAGCCGCCGCGCCCTGTCCGAACCCCACCTGCAGGGCCGCGTCCGGGCCTGGTTCGAGGCCAGGGCCAAGGAACGCGGCTACAGCGACGAGGTCGTCCGGCGCACCTGGGAGATCGTCGAGGCCTTCGGGGCCTACGGCTTCTGCAAGGCCCACGCCGTGGCCTTCGCCGTACCCACCTACCAGTCCGCCTGGCTCAAGGCCCACCACCCCGCGGCCTTCTACGCCGGACTGCTCACCCACGACCCCGGCATGTACCCCAAGCGACTGCTGCTCGCCGACGCGCGGCGGCACGGGGTGCCGATCCTGCCGCTGGACGTGAACCGTTCGGGAACGGCCTATTCGATCGAACTGGTGTCTGATGGAGTGTGGGGGCTCCGACTCGCCCTGTCCGAAGTCCAGGGCATCGCCAAGGCCGAGGCCGAGCGCATCGCGGCCGGCCGCCCCTACACCTCCCTGCCCGACCTGTGGCAACGGGCCCGGCCCGCCCGCCCCGTCGCCGAACGCCTCGCCCGCGTCGGCGCGCTCGACGCCTTCGGCACCAACCGGCGCGACCTGCTGCTGCACATCGCCGAACTCCACCACGGCGGACGGCACGCGAGGACGAACCAGCCCACGCTCATCGACAGTGCCCAGGCCGAACCCATCGGCCTGCCCGACCTCGACGCCCGCGAACGCCTCGGCGCCGAACTCGACGTCCTCGGCATGGACACCTCGCGCCACCTGATGACCGACCACCGGCAGTTCCTCACCGAACTCGGCGTCACCCCGGCCCGACGGCTGCGCGACGCCCGCCACGGCGAAACCGTGCTGGTCGCCGGCGCCAAGGCCGCCACCCAGACCCCGCCGGTGCGCTCCGGCCGACGCGTCATCTTCACCACCCTCGACGACGGCACCGGCCTCGTCGACTGCGCCTTCTTCGACGACAGCCACGCGACGTGCGCCCACACCGTCTTCCACTCCTGGCTGCTGCTCGTCCGCGGCGTGGTGCAGCGGCGGGGGCCGCGGAGCCTGAGCGTGGTGGGGGCGGCGGCGTGGGATCTCTCCGCGCTGCTGCGCGTGCGGAAGGAAGGCGGGCTGGGGGCGGTGGCCGAGCTCCTCGCCGCCGCCCCGGCGGACGGGGCCCGGGCCGCCGGGCCGGAACCCGAACGCCGCATCGAGATGCCCACCGGCTACGAGATGCACCCGTGGGCCGACCTCCGCCCGGCGGGCGAGGGCGCGCCCACGGGGCGCAAGCTGTGGCATGCGAGCCAGGGGAGCGCGGGCCGATGACTGCGCGCCGGCTTTCCGTGGTCCAGGCTGCCGGCGCGGAGCCCCGGCAGCCTGGACCGGGGGCGAAGCTCCCCCCGCGGCGCAGCCCCATGCCGATACCGCCGGGAAGGGGCGGGGCGGGGGAGGAAACCGCCACCGCCACCACCCTCTACGTGCACTTCCACCCCGCCCGGGCCCGCGGCGTCCTCGACGAGGAGACGTTCGACGGGCTTCTCGGGCTGCTCGCCGAGGTCACGCCCGTCGTACAGGTCCTGCCTCCCGACGCCGCCCTCATGGACGTCCGCGGCGCCGTGCGCTACTTCGGGCACGATCCGGCCGAGCTGGCCGATCTGCTGCGCGTGCGCACCCTCGCCCGGTACGGCGTCGACTGCACGATCGGCATCGCGGCCAACCCCATGCTCGCCCGCATGGCGGCGCAGGACGGCCCCGCGGGAGCCGTGCGCGCCCTCCCGGAGGGGGACGCGGCGGCTGCCGAATTCCTGGCGGACAAGCCCGTCGCCGCCCTGTACGGCGTCGGCCCGGCCACCGCCCGTACCCTGCGCACGTACGGCCTGGACACGGTGGGCCGGGTCGCGGCCGCCCCGGTCTCCGCGTTGCAGCGCATCCTCGGCGCGGCCGCCGGGCGGCGGTTGCACGAGCGGGCGCGCGGCATCGATCCGACGCCGGTGACGCCCGACGCCCGTGCCGTGTCCCTCGGTGTCGAGCACCGTTTCCGCGCCGACGAGCTGGATGCGGAGCACCGTCGCCGTGCGCTGCTGGCGCTCGCGGACGGGCTGGGTGCCCGGATGCGGGCGGGCGGGCAGGTGGCGCGGGCCCTGAAGCTGACCGTGCGGTACGCGGACGGCTCGTCCAGCACGCGGTCCCGGGCGTTCGCCGAGCCGACCGCGCACGGTCCGGAGCTGATCGCCGCGGCGTATGCGCTGCACGAGGCACTGGCCCTGCAGCGGGCCCGGGTGCGGGCGGTGGCGCTGCGGGCGGAGGGGGTGGGCGACGGGCGGTCGGCCGCGCACCAGCTGACGTTCGATCCGGCCGACGAGAAGGCGCGCCGGGTGGAGGCGGCGATGGACCGGGCGCGGGCGCGTTTCGGCACGGGGGCGGTGGGGCCGGCCGCGGCGCTGGACGTACGGGAGCCGGGGGCGGCGTAGCTGTTCGGCGGCCTCATCGTTCCCTCGGGCCGTCCCTGTCCGGCCATGGCCGGAATGGATCAACTCCTGGGTCGATTGCTGGAATTCCTGTCCTTTTTCTTGACGTCCAGGTGAACGGCACGCACCCTACTCGAAAGTAAGTTTACACCCCCGTAACTTAACGGGGGTAACTCCCCCTGCCGTAAAAGGAGTTACCGTGCGCCTTCGCCATGCCCGATGGAGATGTGCCGCCCCCCTCCGGTCCCTTCTGGCCGCCCTCGCCCTGACCCTGGCGATCGTCGCGACGCCGCAGGTCGCGACGGCTGCCCCGGCCGGTACCCGCACCGCCGGCACCGTCAGCAGCGGCTGGAACGACTACACGTGCAAACCGTCCGCCGCCCATCCCCGTCCCGTCGTCCTCTCCCACGGAACCCTCGGGAACTCCGTCGACAACTGGCTCGCGCTCGCCCCCTATCTGACCGCCCGGGGCTATTGCGTCTTCTCCCTCGACTACGGCCAGCTCCCCGGCGTCCCGCTCTTCCACGGCCTGGGCCCCGTCGCGGAATCGGCCGGCCAACTGGCCCGGTACGTCGACAAGGTGCTGGCCGCCACCGGCGCGAAGAAGGTCGACATCGTCGGCCACTCGCAGGGCGGCATGATGCCCCGCTACTACCTGAAGTTCCTCGGCGGTGCCCCCAAGGTCAACTCCCTCATCGCCGTGGCCCCCACCAACCACGGCACCACCCTCAGCGGCCTGACCAAACTCATGGACGCCGTCCCCGGTGCCCGCGCCGCCATCGGCGGCACCGCGCCGGGCCTGACCGACCAGGCCGTCGGCTCGGACTTCCTGCGCCGGCTCAACGAGGGCGGCGACACCGTCCCGGGCGTGCACTACACCGTCATCGCCACCCGCTACGACGAGGTCGTCACGCCCTACACCTCCGGCTTCCTCAGCGGCCCCGACGTGCGCAACGTGCTCCTGCAGGACCTGTGCCCGATCGACATCTCGATGCACGTGACCATCGGCACGATCGACCGGGTGGTCTTCCACGAGATCACCAACACCCTCGACCCCACCCGCGCCACCCCCTCGACCTGCGCGTCGATGGTGAGCTGAGCACGCTGACACGCCGGCGTAAATCGCTGGCCCGGTCGCCCGGTGCGGGAGAGGCTGCCCCCATGAACACGCATCCCATGAACACGCATCCCCCTCTCGCCCCGGGCACCACCGCGACCATCGTGCTGACCAAGGCAGGCAAGGAGAAGGTCCGCTACCCGGCGGAGGTCCTCCACGACGACGGCACCCGTCTCGCCGTACGCGCCCCCTGGGCCGGGCCGCCGGTGCGGGACTTCGGCTTCGTACGGTTCGAGCAGGGCGACGTCTTCACCGAGCACTACTGGCGCGACCGCTGGTTCTCCGTCAAGGAGGTGCGGCAGGCCGACGGCTCGCTCAAGGGCTGGTACTGCGACATCACGCGCCCCGCCGGCGTCACGGCCGGCCAGGTCGTCGTCGAGGACCTCGACCTGGACCTGTGGGTCTCGGCCGATGGGGCCACCGTACTGCGCCTGGACGAGGACGAGTTCGCCGCCAGCGGCCTGGCCGAGCGGGATCCGCAGGCGGCGGCCGCGGCCGCGCGGACGCTGGACGAACTGGAGGCCCTGGTGCGCGCCGGCGGCCTCGACGACCTGCTCGGCGGCCCCGTGGCAGGCTGACCGCATGACCGAGCGCAGCAGACCGGCACCCGTGCCCGCCCTCGACCTGATCCGCACCGCCGTGGACCCCGGCAGCTGGCGGCCCTGGGACGAGCCCGTCGACGTCACCACCGAGGACCCCGCCTACCGCGCCGACCTGCTCGCCGCCCGCGAGCGCACCGGCCTGGACGAGTCCGTCGTCACCGGCGAGGGGCGGGTGCACGGCCGCCGGGTGGCCGTCGTGGCCTGCGAGTTCCGCTTCCTGGCCGGATCGATCGGGGTCGCGGCGGGGGAGCGGCTGGTACGGGCCGTGGAGCGGGCGACGGCCGAGCGGCTGCCGCTGCTGGCCGCACCGGCCTCCGGCGGCACCCGTATGCAGGAGGGCACCGTCGCCTTCCTGCAGATGGTCAAGGTGGCCGCCGCCATCACCGACCACAAGGCCGCCGGGCTGCCCTACCTGGTCTATCTGCGCCATCCCACCACCGGCGGGGTGCTGGCCTCCTGGGGGTCCCTCGGCCACCTCACCGCGGCCGAACCCGGCGCCCTCATCGGCTTCCTGGGCCCGCGGGTGCACCAGGCCCTGTACGGCGAGGAGTTCCCGCCCGGCGTGCAGGTCGCCGAGAACCTGCTGGCCAACGGCCTGGTGGACGCCGTGCTGCCGCCCGCGGAGCTGCCGGGGACCGCGGCCCGGGCACTGGCCGTCCTGTGCGACCGGGACACCACCACCGCACCGCCCACCGCACCGCCCACCGGCCCGGCGGCCGACGCCGGCGGCCCCGTCCCGTCCGCCGAGGAGTCGATCCGGCGCTCGCGCGAGAGCGGGCGCCCCGGCGTACGGGAGCTGCTGAAGGCCGCCGCCACCGACGTCACCCTGCTCAGCGGCACCGGCGCCGGGGAGCGCGACCCCGGCCTGCTGCTGGCCCTCGCCCGCGTCGGCGGCACCCCCTGCGTCGTCCTCGCCCACGACCGCGGCACCCGCGCCACCCCGGCGGCCCCCGGGCAGGCCCTGGGCCCCGCCGGACTGCGCGCCGCCCGGCGCGGCATGCGCATCGCCGCCGAACTCGACCTGCCCCTGCTCAGCGTCGTCGACACGGCAGGCGCCGCGCTGTCGAAGGAGGCCGAGGAGGGCGGGCTCGCCGGCGAGATCGCACGCTGCCTGGCCGACCTGGTCAACCTCCCCGCACCCACCCTGTGCCTGCTGCTCGGCCAGGGCGCCGGCGGTGCCGCACTCGCCCTGCTGCCCGCCGACCGCGTGGTGGCCGCCCGGCACGCCTGGCTCTCGCCGCTGCCGCCCGAGGGCGCCTCCGCGATCCTGCACCGCACCACCGACCGGGCCCACGAGGTCGCCGCCCGCCAGGGCGTGCGCTCCGCCGACCTCTTGGCGAACGGGATCGTGGACCGCATCGTGGAGGAGGACGCAGAGGGCGCGGACTTCCTTTCGGACCTCGGCCGGGTGATCGGAGCGGACATGGCTGCTCTCAGGGCGGGCGACCGGCACGAGAGGCTGCGGGCACGGCGTGCCCGCTACCGGCGGCTCGGCACCACCGGCTGACCCGCCGGCCCCGCCGCCCCGCCCCGCCGCGCGCCCGCGCACCCCGCCCCGCGCCGGCCCCTCGGACGTACGCGCCCTCGTACCCCGTCGGCCGACCGAAAGGTGCCCCCGTGCGGCTGCATCTTCTCGCGCTCAACCCCACCGACTCCGTCACCGAGGGCTACCTGCCCGCCGCCGCCCGCCTCGGGCTCGCCGTCACCGTGCTCACCGACCGGCCCGAGGCCCACCGGCGCGCCCACGCCCGGCACACGGCGGCGGGCCGCGCCCCGCTGCCCCCGCTCGACGTCCTCGCCTGCGACGTCAGCGACTTCCGCGCCTGCATCGCGACCATCTCCGCCCTCGGCCGGCCCGACGCCGTCTTCACCAACAGCGACCACCTCCAGGTGCAGACCGCCCTCACCGCCGCCTACTTCGCCCTGCCCGGCAAGGACTGGCGCGCCGCCCTGCGCGCCAAGAACAAGGCCGAACTGCGCCGCGCCCTGGCCGCGCGCGGCCTGGACGCCGTCCGCTGCGCCGAATTGCCCCCCGGCCACGACCCGCGCACGCTCACCGGCCTGCCCTTCCCCTGCGTGCTCAAGCCCCGCGAGGGCGTGGCCAGCGAGGACGTCGTCCTGGTGGGCGACGGGGCGGAACTGGCCGCCCGCGTGCGCGAGATACGCGCCCGCCGCCCCGGTGCCGCCCTCGTCGCCGAGGAGTACCTGAGCGGCCCCCTGCAGAGCCTGGAGACCCTCGGCGACGGCACCGCCCTGCACCTGCTCGCCGCCTTCCGCGCCACCCTCTCCCCGCCGCCCCACTTCGTCGAGGAGCGCATGGACCTGCTGCCGGCGCTCCCGCAGCCGCACAGCGCCCACGTCGCGGCACAACTGCAGGCCCTGGGCATCGGCTTCGGCGCCTGCCACACCGAATACGTCGCCCAGGGCGGGCGCGCCCGCATCATCGAGGTCAACTACCGCTCCATCGGCGACCAGTGCGACCTCGCCCTCGCCGAAGCCCTCGACCTGCCCTACTTCGACCTCGTCCTGCGCGTGCATCTCGGCGAGATGCCGCCCCTGCCCGCGGGTGCGGCGGGGTGCGGAAGACGGGTACGTATCGAGTACGTGTGCGCCGGGCGCGGCGGCACCCTCAAGGCCGCGCCCGGGCCGAGCGAGACCGAGCGCGACGGTGTCCGGCTGGTCTACCGGCCGCTGCGCGAGGTCGGCGAGGAGCACCCGCATCACCGCACGAACCGCGACTACCTGGGGGTGCTGCGGGCGACCGGTACCGACGAGGACCGGATCGACCGCGCCGTCGCGGCATTCCTGGCCGCACGGCGATGGGAGATCGTCCCATGAGCACCGCCACCACGCCCGCCACGGCCCGGGACGCCCTGGAGGAGGAGCTGCCGGCCCGGGTGCTCGGCGCCCTGCTGCGCGAGGACGCCCACCGGCTGCGCACCGGCGCCGGCGGCCCGGTGCACGGCCTGCGCGGCTCCCTCGCCCACGACACCGTGGCCGTCCTCCGCGACCACCCCGTCCCTTCCACCGGCCGCGCCCGGCCCGGCCCGACCGAGGAGCACCTGCGCCCCACCGCGCGCTGATCCGCCCACGCGCCGACGGCCCGCCCCCGCACGCCCGCCACCCCTGGAGTCGCCGAGATGACCTCAGCCCCCTACGCCGCCGCCTCCGCCGTGGCCGCGGCCGTCCCCGCCGCCCTGCCCGAGGCCGGCCACGTCGTCGCCCACACCCTGCTCAACTGCCTGCTGCGCGAGGTCTGCGGCCCCGGGCACCACACCGCCGTCAGCGACGGCCACCTGCTGCTGCGCCTGCCGCGCAGCGGGACCCTGCTGCGGGTCCGGCTGCGCCGCGCCTCCCTGATCGGCGCCCACCGCCTGGCCGGACCCGTCGCCGAGGAACGGGGCGGCACCTTCGGCGAGCTGTCCTGGCAGGGCCTGGCCGAGCGCATCCACCACGAACTGCTGCTGCGCACCGGGGTGCGCAACGACGAGTTCCCCGAACAGGTCGCGGCCACCCACGCCGGCGTCCGCGCCGCCCTGGCCGCCCACCGGGCCGGCGCCGTCCCGGCGGCCGCCGCGGACCGCTACCGCAACTCCGAGCAGTCCCTGCTCTTCGGCCACCGCTTCCACCCCACCCCCAAGGCCCGCACCGGCTCCGGCGCCCACTGGGCCCGCTACGCCCCCGAGGCCGGCGCCCGCTTCGCCCTGCGCCACCTGGCCGTACGCCCCGAGCACATACGGCAGGAGAGCACCGGGGCGCCCGCCCTGAGCGCCCTCGACCGGCTCGGCCGCGTACCGCCCGGCCACCTCCTGCTGCCCGTCCACCCCTGGCAGTACGCCATGCTGCGCCGCCACCCCGCCCTGCGGGCCGCGCTGCGCCGCGGCGCCGTGCTCGACCTGGGGCCGCGCGGCACGCGGTTCTGGCCGACCGCCTCGGTGCGCACGCTCTACGACGGCCGCGACTTCCTCAAGTGCAGCCTCAACATCCGCATCACCAACTGCCTGCGCAAGAACGCCGAGTACGAGCTGGCCGGCGCCGTCGCCCTCACCCGGCTGCTGGAGCCCGTGGCCGCCGACCTGGCCGCCCGCTTCCCCGGCACGGTGCTGCTGCGCGAGCCCGCCTACCGCACCCTCGACGTCGGCAGCCGCGACCTCGTCGAGGGCTTCGGCGTCATCGTCCGCGAGGGACTGGGCAGCCGGCTCGCACCGGGACTGACCGCGCTGCTGGCCGCCGCCGTCGCCGACGAGTACCCCACCGGGCCCGCCCAGCTGAACCACCTGCTCGCCGGCGCCGGCGAACAGCAGGCGCTCACCTGGTGGGAGACCTACCTGAAGCTGCTCGTGCCACCGGTCCTCGCCGCCTTCTTCGACCACGGCGTCGTCCTCGAACCCCACCTGCAGAACGTCGTTATTGGCGTCGATGCGGCCGGCACCCCCCGCCAAGTGCTGCTGCGCGACCTCGAAGGCACCAAACTCCTGGCCGCACACCACGCCCGGACCCTGGCCACCCTGGAACCGGGCGTCGCCGCGCCGCTGACCTACGACGCCGCACGCGGCTGGGACCGCGTCGTGTACTGCCTGGTCGTCAACCACCTCGCCGAGATGCTCGCCGCCCTCGCCGACCGCCACCCCCACCTCGAGGCGCGGCTGTGGTGCGCCGTGCGCCGCGCACTCGCCGGCTGCGCCGCCGCCCACGGCCACCCCCGCCCCCTGCGCGCCCTGATCGCGGGCGCCCCGCTGCCGGCCAAGGCCAACCTGCTCACCCGCTGGGAACGCAAGGCGGACCGGGACGCGGGCTACGTGCGCATCGGCTCACCCCTGGGCTCCGGACTGCTGAAAGCCCTCTCGTCGTGACCACGCCGCCGATCACGCCACGGGTCGCGGCCTGCGCCGAGGCACTGCCGGGCGACGCACTGCCCGCCTACGTCCACGACGTCGCCGCCCTCGCCGAGCACGCCCGGGCGGTGCGGGCGGCACTGCCGGCGGACGTCGAGCTGTACTACGCGACCAAGGCCAACCCCGACCCGGCCGTCCTGCGCGCTCTCGCCCCGCACGTCGACGGCTACGAGGTCTCCTCCGGCGGCGAACTGCTCCACGTACGGCGCGTCCTGCCCGGACGGCCCCCCCTGGCCTTCGGCGGGCCCGGAAAGACCCCCCAGGAACTGCGCCTGGCCCTGACCGAGGGCGTCGAACGCCTCCACGTCGAGAGCGAGCGGGAACTCGGCCTCCTCGGCACCGCGGCCACCGACGTCCTGCTGCGGGTCAACCTGCCGGTACGCGAAGGCAGCCTGGGCGGCGCCGCCCTCGCCATGGGCGGACGCCCCGGCCCCTTCGGCCTCGACCCGGCCGCGGCGGAACGCTGCATGACCCTGCTGCGCGACTCGCCGGTACGGCTGCGCGGCATCCACGCCCACCTGGCCAGCGGCCTCGACGCCCCTGCCCAGCTGGCCGTGGCGCAGCAGGTCGCCGCCTGGGCGGCCGCACGCCTGCCGGCCGGCGAACTCAACCTCGGCGGCGGCATGGCCGTCGACTACCGCCACCCCGAGGCACGCTTCGACTGGAGCGCGTACGGGGCCGGCCTGCGGCGGCTGTCACGGCAGTACCCCGCGTTCACGCTGCGCGTGGAGCCGGGGCGCGCCCTCACGGCGTACTGCGGGTGGTACGTCACCGACGTCCTGGACCTCAAGCGCAGCTACGGCGAGGCGTTCGCGGTCGTGCGAGGCGGAACCCACCACCTGCGCACACCGGTGACGAAGGGCCACGACCAGCCCTTCACGGTCCTGCCGCGCGGGCAGCAGGGGCGGCCGGCGGTGACCGACGAACCGGTGACGGTGGTGGGGCAACTGTGCACGCCGAAGGACGTGCTGGCGGCGCGGGTGCGCGTCGAACGACTCGCGGAGGGCGACCGCATCGCGTTCGCGATGGCGGGGGCGTACGCGTGGAACATCTCGCACCATGAGTTCCTGATGCACCCGCGCCCGACGTTCCACGTGGTGGGGGCGCCTGCGGCGGGCTGAGCCCCTGGGGGCGCCCCGTCAGGGGCGGCGACCTTTGCCGAAAGTAGATGGTGTCTACATTCATTGCGGCGTAGCCTCGCACACGCCACCCCCGACGAAGGGAGAAGCACCATGTGCGGCATCACCGGATGGGTCGCCTTCGACGCCGACCTGACGACCCGTCGAGATGTCCTCGACACCATGACCGCCACCATGATCTGCCGCGGCCCCGACGCCGGCGGCGTCTGGATCGACGCGCACGCCGCGTTGGGGCACCGCCGGCTCGCCGTCATCGACATCGAGGGCGGCCGGCAGCCGATGCTGCTGGAGCGTGACGGGCGTACGCTGCTCGCCCTGACCTACAGCGGCGAGGTGTACAACTACCGGGAGCTGCGGGCCGAGCTGGAGTCCCACGGCCACGCCTTCCGCACGAGCAGCGACACCGAGGTCGTGCTGCACGCGTACCTGCAGTGGGGCGAGGCGTTCACCGAGCGTCTCAACGGCATGTACGCCTTCGCCCTGTGGGACGCCCGTACCGAGGAACTCCTCCTCGTGCGCGACCGCATGGGAATCAAGCCCCTCTACTACTACCCGACTCCCGACGGCGTGCTCTTCGGTTCCGAGCCCAAGGCGATCCTCGCGCATCCCGCCGTGCGGGCCGTCGTGGACGCGGAGGGGCTCGCCGAGGCGCTGGCCTTCACCAAGACGCCGGGGCACGCCGTCTACAAGGGCATGTACGAGCTGCTGCCCGGGCACACCGCCCGCGTGCGCCGTCAGGGGCTGGCCGTGCGCCGGTACTGGGGGCTGGAGGCCCGCGAGCACACCGACGACACCGACACCACCGTGCGGCACGTGCGCGAGCTGCTCGACGACATCGTCGCCCGCCAGCTCGTCGCCGACGTCCCGCTGTGCAGCCTGCTCTCGGGCGGCCTGGACTCCTCGGCCATCACCGCGCTGGCGGCCAGGGGCCTGGCGCAGGCCGGTCGCGGGCCGGTGCGGTCCTTCTCCGTCGACTTCGCCGGCCACACCGAGAACTTCACGCCGGACAGCCTGCGCGGCACGCCCGACGGCCCGTACGCCCACGCGCTGGCCGAGCATGTGCGGTCCGACCACCGCGACATCGTCCTGGACACGGCGGCCCTGATGGAGCGGGCCAACCGCGAGGCCGTACTGCGGGCGCGCGACATGCCGACCGCCGGTTTCGGTGACGGCGACGTCTCGCTGTACCTGCTCTTCAAGGCCATCCGCGAGCAGTCGACGGTCGCGCTGTCGGGCGAGTCCGCGGACGAGGTCTTCGGCGGCTACCGCTGGTTCCACGACCCGCAGAGCGTGTGGGCCGACACCTTCCCCTGGATAGCCGCCGGCGTCGCCGACCAGTTCTCCGGGCCTGGCAGCGGCGGCCGCGTCGCCCTGCTCGACAAGGGGCTGCTCGCCAAGCTGGACCTGCCCGGCTACCAGCGGGCCCGCTACCACGAGGCCCTCGGCCGGGTGCCGGTGCTGCCGGGGGAGAGCGGCCTGCAGCTGCGCATGCGTCAGATCAGCCACCTGCACCTGACCCACTTCGTGCAGCAGCTGCTCGACCGCAAGGACCGCATGAGCATGGCCGTCGGCCTGGAGGTGCGCGTGCCCTTCTGCGACCACCGGCTCGTGGAGTACGTCTTCAACACTCCCTGGGAGATGAAGACCTTCGACGGGCGGGAGAAGTCCCTGCTGCGGGCCGCCGTGCGCGACGTGCTGCCCGACGCCGTCGCCGACCGCGTCAAGAGCCCCTACCCCAGCACCCAGGACCCCCGCTACGCCGCGGCCCTGCGCAGCGCGCTGCAGGGCCTGGGGGCCGACGCGCCGGTCCGGCCGCTGCTGGACTCCGCCGCGGTCGCCGAGGCCCTGGCCGAGGGCGCGGGCGAGTCCTTCCGCACCGCCACCGAGGTGGTCCTCAACCTCAACGGCTGGCTGACCGGCCAAGGGGCCGAGCTCGCGCTCTAGCATGGGGCCATGGCCCTGCACCTGACCGTCGACCCCGACGCTCCCGAACCCCCGTACGAGCAGATCCGTGCCCGCATCGCCGAGCGCGCCCGCTCCGGTGTGCTGCCGGTCGGCTACAAGCTGCCCACCGTGCGCGGGTTCGCCGAGGAGCTGGGGCTGGCCGCCAACACGGTCGCCAAGGCGTACCGCGCCCTGGAGGCCGACGGGGTCGTCGAGACCCGCGGCCGCAACGGCACCTTCGTCGCCGCCCCCGGCGACACCGCCGAGCGCGAGACCGCGGCCGCCGCCCGGTCCTACGCCGAGCGCGCCCACCGCCTCGGCGCGGACCGCGCGGCGGCCCTGGCGGCCGTCACCGACGCCCTGCGGGCGGTCTACGGCGACTGAGGCGGTTCCCGAGCCGGCCGGTGAGCCGGCCCTGTCCGCACCGGCGTTGACCCGAAGCCACCGCACACCGTTTCCGCCCCGGTTACCCTTTCCGTGATGGGACGTCATCGTGGATGGCCCGCGCCGCCCCGGGCACGGTCGCGGGTACGGGGGTGGTGGTCGTGGCCGCCCCGGGGGCGCACGGCGGGACTGCTCGCCGGGGCGCTGCTCGCCCTCGCGGTGCTCGTGGCCGCGACGGTCGCGGCCTGGCAGTCGGGCGGCGGTGGCCCGCCGGACAGGCCCGGCGGCGCGGCCGCCACCGTGGGATGGGGCTTCACCCACACCCAGTACAGCGCCGACCTCGGCCAGGACAGCGCCGTGAAGGCCGCCGAACGGACCCTGGGCGCCGCCCCCGTCGCGCAGAACCAGCACATCATGGGCTGGGGCGTGGACAACCCCGAACCCCGCCCCGGGAAGTACAACTTCACCGACCTCGACCGCCGCATCGCCCTGATGCGCTCGACCGGCACCACGCCCGTGCTCACCCTGTGCTGCGCCCCCGACTGGATGAAGGGCGGCGGGGAGCGGACGGACTGGTCGCAGAAGGCCCTGGAGAAGGCCCCCGACCGCGCCCACTACAAGGACTTCGCCCACCTCGCGGGCGTCATCGCCCAACGCTACCCGGACGTACGGCACTTCATCGTCTGGAACGAGTTCAAGGGCTTCTACGACGAATCCCGCAACCGCTGGGACTACGAGGGGTACACCGAGCTGTACAACCTCGTCTACAAGCAGATCAAGCAACACAACAGGAGGGCCCTCGTCGGCGGCCCCTACGTCGTCATGGACAGCGAGGCCCCGGGGACGGGTTCCTACGCCTCCCGGGTGAGCGGCGACTGGGGCGCGGTGGACCAACGGGCCGTCGACGCCCTGGAGTACTGGGACGCGCACAAGGACGGAGCCGACTTCGTCGTCGTCGACGGCGCCAGCTACACCCGTACGGGCAACAGGTCCGTCCCCGACGAGTTCGGTGCCACCCGCAAGTTCGCCGACGTCACCGCCTGGCTGCAGCGCACGACCGGGCTGCCGGTGTGGTGGGCCGAGTGGTACGTCGAACCCGCCGACGAGCACGACAGCCGCAGGACGTGGACCGAGGAGCACCGCCTCGCCGTCCAGGCGAGCGCCATGATGCAGCTGGCCGCCTCCGGCGTGGCCGGCGCCTTCTACTGGAACCCCGAGGAGGAGGGCGCCGACTGCCCCGGATGCCTGTGGCGCAGCACCCAACTGGCCGACGGCGGAGGCGGCTTGCCGATGTTCGACCTCCTCACCCGCTTCGCCCGCGCCTTCCCGCCCGGCGCCCCCCTGCGCACCCCCGACGTCGCCGAGCAGGACCGTGCACGCGTCAGGGTGCTCGCCGCCGGCTCCGCCGTGCTCGTCGTCAACACACAGAACACTCCGGTCACCGCCCACGTGGACGGCCGGGCCCTGGACCTGCGGCCTTACGAAGTGCGCTGGCTGTGACGGTTGCCCCGGTCACCGGGCGGCAACACTGCGGACAGGTGTCACCAGGACCCGAGTGTCGAACCCTGCGAAAGAAGGGCCACCATGCCCGAACACACCAGTCAGGCGCTGGTCATCGTGGACGCGGAGCACAACTACTACGTGCTGCCGCGGGAGGTCGTCGAGACCGCGAAGGCCGCACCGGAGGCCAGAGCGGCCATCGAGGCGCACCTGGGCGGGGCCGCCCGCGTCCCCCTGGCCGGCGGGTACTCCTTCGCCGGCGTGCTGAGCCTCGCGCCCGAAGCCGAACTGGCCCACTACACCCCCGAGGTGTCCTGGCCCGCCCCCACCGCCACCTGACACGCCCCCGACACGCCGCATGAGCCTGCGCCCCGCGCCCGACGCCCCGCCCCCGCTGCTGCGTACCACGGCCACCCGCGCCGAGCGCGGCTCCTTCGCCGCCCACGGCCACACCCGGCTGCCCGGGCTGTGGGACCGTGCCCTGGCCGAGGGCCTGGCGGCCGAGGGCCGCGAGCGGTGGGCCCGGGCGGCGCCACCGCCCCGCGGGCCGCGCACACCCGTGCCGGCCGGCCGGTCCGCCCGCCGCGCCACCCCCGCCGCGGGCGGACCGCTGCTGACCCGGGTGCACCTGGCCCTGACGGGCCTGGGCCGGGCCCTGACCGGACGGCTGCTGGTGCCCACGTTCGCCGCCTACGGCTACTACGAGGACGACGACGAGGTGCTGCTGCACGTGGACACCGAGCAGTGCGACCTGACCCTGCTCACCACCGCGTTCGGCGCGGTCGGGCCGCTGCACGTCCATCCCGCCCTGCGCGGCAGCTCCATGGAGCGGCTCGGCGTGCTGGAGCGCGACCCGGCCTGGGACCGCGCCGGCGGGGTGCGGCTGACCTACCCGGCCACGGGCGTGACCGCCCTCGACGGCCGCACCCTGCCGCACCACCGGCCCGCCGGGCCGCTACCGGGCCCGAGCGCGGTGGCGGCCCTGTGCTACCGGTCGCTGTTCTAGGCGGGCGCATCTTCGTCGCGGGGCGATGTCGATGTGCGGCTGCCGCCGCGCGAGCGCGACACAGCACCCCGTCTGCGGGCGCGTCGTGGCTTGTCACGCCCACGCGGCGGCAGCCGCATATCGGCACTGCCCCGCGCCCCTACGGGGCGCCCCGTAGGGGCGCGGGGAACTGCGCGACCGGCCACCGACGGCCCGCAGTCGACGCATCGCCCCAGGGGCCGCTTGTCGCGCCCACGCGGCGGCAGCCGCAGATCGACACCGCCCCGCGCCCCTTACGGGCGCGCCCCGTCGGTCAGGAGAGTGTCACCAGGCGCCACGCCAGGGATCCGGCGACCACCAGGAGCAGCGGCAGCGCGAACCAGAAGGAGCCCTGCAGCAGCCGCAGTTGCCGTACGCCGGGCGACGAGCCCACCCGTACCAGCTCGCGCACCGTGAGCAGCACCAGCAGGGCCAGCGCGGCCAGCGCGCCGACGACGGACACCGGTGTCCAGGTCACCCGGGGGCCCGGCGGGCCCGGCCGTGGGGCGGCGGCGGTGCCGGCGGGCTTGTCCTTCAGCTCGTACAGCACGGCGTCGTCGTTGGCCAGCACCCGGTGCAGCTCCGGCCGCCCGTCGAGGCTCCGCAGCAGCTGCTGCCGCCAGCCGGGGGCGTAGCCCGCGCTGAGTTCGAGGTACTCCGACTGCCCGCGGCTGACGATCAGGTAGGCGTTGCTGCCGGCCGCGCCCAGGGCGCCCACCAGGTCGCCCGCCCGTGCCGGGTCGCGGGGGGCGAGCACCGGCTGGTACAGCACCCGCTCCATCTCGCGCGCCCCCCAGGGGATGGCGGGCGTGACGTCGTCGGCGGTGTTGCTGCTCGGCCACAGCAGGCGGACGGTCGGCGTGTCGTGCCCGTAGACGTAGTCCATGGCCGCGACCTCGCCGGGCCGTACGCGCTCGAAGGGCTCGTTGCCCCAGCGGGCCACCAGGAACCCCATGACCAGCACCAGCCCCGCCAGCAGCGCCGCCAGCGGCCCCCGGTACCGGTGCGCACCCCTTGCGTCCGGGCGCGGGAAGAGCGCGAGGGCGGCCAGGGCGCAGGCCCCCGGCAGGGCGAAGAGGAAGACGCGCAGCGCCACTTCGCCGCCGTAGGACTGCATGCCGAAGGCGAGGAAGGGCACGGCGGCCAGCACCGGCAGCACGACGTCGGCCAGGCCCGCGCGGCGCCGGCGCCACCAGCCGAGGGCGGCGCAGACCAGCACCCCGGCGGCGAGGGCCACCCGGACGTAGAGCACTGCCTTGTGCGTGGCGCTGCCGCCCTGGATGCGGCCCGAGACGGAGGCGGAGACGTTGCCGCCGAGCGAGCCCAGCCCGCCGAAGAGGTCGTCGAAGTGCCCGGACCAGTAGGGCTCGGCCAGGAACCCCACCCACACCGCCAGCAGCACCGTGCACAGCAGCGGCAGCCCGGCCGGTGTGAGCCGGCGGGCCAGCACCAGGGCGGTGAGCACGCCGAGCATCACGAAGGGGGTGAGCTGGTGGCTGGCGACCGACGCGGCGAACAGGGCGATCACCAGGGCCAGCAGCGCCACCGAGGTGCCGCGCCCGGCCGGGGCGACCTCCTGCTCCCCGGGCAGGCGCTTGCCCCGCAGCTGCCCGGGCCAGCGGAACCACACCACCAGCACGGCGACGAAGAGCAGGTAGAAGAAGTAGTTCAGGGACTGCGGGGAGAAGTAGTCCTGCCCGACCCAGCCGCACAGGACGAACAGCCACAGGGCCGTCCACTTCGCCCGCCAGTCCGCCCGCACCGTGCGCACCAGCAGCACCAGCGGGGCCAGGTAGAGCAGCTGTACGGCGAGCGGCCACCAGCGCAGCACCTCGCCCAGGTCGCTCACGCCGCAGGCCCGCGCGGCGAAGGCGGCCAGCGCGAAGAAGCCCGGCCAGCTCCACCGGGCGTCGAGATCGGGAGCGGCCACCCCCGTGCGGTCGATGAAGTCCAGGAAGCCCAGATGTTGCCAGGCCGTGGCGAAGCGCGGCTGCTCCTCCAGCACGGCGGGCACCGCGTGCAGGCAGACCACCGTCGCCACCAGCACCGCCGCCAGCAGCCACCGGTGCGGCCCGGGCAGGCACAGGGCGCAGGCGAACGCGGCGATCAGCAGCCCCGCGCCCAGGAGGGTGGCCACCGGCAGCACGGACACCAGCCCGAAGCCGCCCATGCCGTCCAGGTCGACGTGGCCGAAGGCCGTCAGCGGCAGCCAGTACAGTGCCAGCGCCACCACGAGCAGCCCCCACACGGCGGCCCCGGGGGTGCGCAGGCGGCGCACCGGGCCGGGCACGGGAGGCGGGGCCGGCGCCTTGGACGGCGCGCCCACCGGGCGTACGTCGGGGCGGCGCTCGGGGTGGTCCATGTCCAGGCGGACGCCGAGCGGCAGGGTGTCCGCGTCCAGCGCGGAGCGCAGCACGCGGCGGGCGCCGGTCAGCCGCCCCCGGCCGCTCTCGCCGGCCCCCTCCTCCTCGGGGTCGTTCTCGCCGCGGACGGGGAGGTCGGCCAGGTCCCCGTCGGGCGGTGCCGGCACCGGTGTGGTGGGGGAGGATCCGGCCGGCGACGCCTTCAGCACGCCCCGCAGCCGTACCGCTGCGATGGCCGCGATCACCGTCAGGCTGCAGATCTCGGCGACGCCCGCGCCCGTGAGCCCCATCCGGGGCAGCAGCACCAGCGTCAGCCCCAGCACCAGCACGCACAGCAGTCCCTGCAGATAGGCGAGCCCGGCCGTGCGGCTCTGCGCCCGCAGCACCGCGAAGTAGACCTCCATCACCACCCGCAGCGCCGCGCCCACGGCGAACCAGCGCAGCAGGGGCGTGGCCGCCTCGGCGTACCCGCGCCCGAAGACGTGGAGGATGTACGGCGCGAGGGCGAACATCAGCACGCACACCGGCACCATGATCTTGGCCATGCGGCGCAGCGCGGCCCGGCAGTTGTCGGCCAGGCGCGCCGGATCGTGCGAGCCCTCGACGGTCAGGGAGGCGCCCATGTTGATGGCGAGCAGGTTGACCGTGCCGCCGATGGTGGAGGTGATGTAGAAGTAGGCGTTGTCCGCCGAGTCCACCTGTGCCGCGACGATCACGGGCACCAGGTAGACCACGGCGAGCGAGAACAGCGATCCGGTGTAGTCCCCGGCGAGGAAGCGGCCGATCTCCCGGTACGAGGCCGGCTGCCCCCGGCCCTCGGTGGCTCTGACGTGCGCCGGCACCAGCCGGCGGAAGACGAGCCAGCCCAGTGGCAGCACCGATGCCGCGATCGAGACCACCCAGGAGACGAACACCCCGGACACCGGCAGGGCCGCCGCCAGCCCCACCAGAAGCGCCAGCTTCACGGCGGAGAAGACGGTGTTGCCCACCGGCACCCACAGCGCGCTGCGCAGCCCGGTCAGCACGCCGTCCTGCAGGGTCAGCAGCGACCAGGCCACCACGGCGACCACGAAGCCCAGCCCCGGCAGCAGCCCGTGCAGGAAGCGGTAGGAGGGGCCCCACAGGTCGAGGGTGAGCAGGAAGACGCCGGCGGCGACCGCGACGACCACCGAACTGCCCGCGTACGTGCGCAGGACCAGCGAGCCCGTCGTGCGGCCGGCGACGGGGATGAAGCGGGCCAGCGCCCCGGTGAGGGTGACGGCCGTCAGACCGGCCAGGAGCTTCATCGCGGCGATCGCCGCCGAGCCCTGGCCGACCGACGACTCGCTGTAGTAGTGGGCGGCCATCAGCCAGAAGCCGAGGCCGAGGACGGCGCTGATGCCGGTGTTGAGCATCAGCGCGAAGGCATTGCGGAACAGCGGACTGCCGATGCCCCGCCCGGGTAGTCGCCGGCGGGGCATCGGCTCCACGCTTGCGTCCTCGGCTCGTTCCTCGGTCGGGGCGGTCGTGTCAGACACGGGCTTCGATCGCTTTCCTCGTGCCGCTGTTTCTGATGAGGCCGCTTCCGACGAGGCCGCTTCCGACGAGACTCCGGCTTCTGCGGACGACGGCGTATCCCTTGGTCAGGACCCGGTCCCGGGCGAAGATCCGGCCGATGTCCCGTCCCTCGACGAGCCGTTCGAACTCCTCGATGCCCGTGGAGCGCCGCACGGTCACCCGCTCCAGGGCGTACGGCCCCTGGCGGCGCGCGGCCAGCGCATTGCCCACGGCCAGGGACACCGTGAACCCGGCCGCGCGCACCGTATCGCGCACCCGGCGGCTGGAGTAGCCGTAGGGGTAGGCGAAGGACACGGGTGGGTGACCCAGTTCCTCCGCCAGCAGGTCACGGCAGTGCCCCACCTCGAACCACAGCCGCTCGTCCCCCAGCTGGTCGAGCTGGGGGTGGGTGTGGCTGTGGCCCCCGATCTCGAAGCCGGCCGCGGCCAGCTCGCGCAGCTGGTCCCAGCTGAGCATCAGATCCAGGGCGCCCCCGGCCTCGTGCGCCCCCCGCAGCCAGCCGGTGGAGGCGAACAGGGTGGCGGTGAAGCCGTGTTCGGCGAGGGCGGGCAGGGCGTAGCGGTGCACACCCTCGTAGCCGTCGTCGAAGGTGATCAGCACCGGCTTGGGAGGCAACGGCTCGCCCCCGCGCCACGCCGCGGCCAGCTGACCGGCCGTCACGGGGGTGAACCCGTGCCCGGCCAGCAGCCGCATCTGCTCCGCGAACGCGGCCGGGGCCACCGACAGCCCGTACGCCGCCCGGGCGGGGGCCTGCGCCACCGCGTGGTACATCAGGATCGGCACCGGAGTTCCGCTCATGCGCCCGCCCCCTCGTACGGCGCGGGCGCCGCGGGTGCCCGCGCCGCCGCCGCCGGCTGCGGCGCCGCCACCGCGAAGCGCGCGCCGGCGGCGCGCGCCCGCAGACTGCCCAGCGCGTAGCCGCCGGTCGCCGCGAGGACACCGGCCACGATCGCCCCGGCCCGGCCGGCCCCGCCGGGGCGGCCGAGCACGGCGTCCCGCAGCCCGCGCGCCACCCCGGCGGGCAGCACCCGCGTGGTGTAGCGGCGCTCGCTCGCCAGCCCCCGCTCCGTGCCCACGCTGCGCGCCACCAGGGCCTTGGACAGGCCCTCGGCGTACGCCCGGGTGCGGAAGTAGGCGAAGCGCTCGCGGCCGGGCGGCACCCGGTGATGGATCACCGCCCGGTCGTCGATGAGCAGCAGGGCCTGCGGCATGGCCCGGGTCAGGCGGATGCACAGCTCCGTCTCCTCGCCGCCCAGTGGCAGCCGGTGGCCGTCCCGGCCGATGCCGCTGGCGAAGCCGCCGACGGCCCGCAGCGCGGCGCGGCGGAAGGAGGCGTTGCCACCCAGGACGTTGCGCACCACCACCTTGCCGGGCGGCAGGCCGCGGTAGGTGCAGCCCACCACCCAGTCGAACTCCTGCGGGAACCAGGCCGGCCGGCGCCGGGAGGACCACACGGGCTCCGTCCGGCCGCCCACCGCCATCACCCTCGGGTCGGCGTACGCGGCCGCGAAGTGCAGCAGCCAGTCCCGCTCGGCCACCGCGTCGTCGTCGAGGAAGGCGACGACCTCGCCGCCGGCCGCCGCCGTGCCCGTGTTGCGGCCGGCCGACAGGCCGCGGGGGCCGGTGTTGGCCAGCACCCGCACCGGCGGCAGGCCGGCCCCCGCGCCGTCGTCGCCGTACGCCTTGGCGAGCCGGCGCAGCAGCGCGGGGTTGTGGTCGACCACCAGGAGCGTCTCCAGGGCCGGGTAGGACTGGTCGTGCACCGAGGCCACCGCGGCGAGGATGTCGTCCCAGCGGTCCTCGGTGTAGACACAGATGACCACCGACACGCTCGGCGCACCGGCCCGGCCCGTTCCGTGGGACGCGCTGCTCAAGAGACGTCCCCTCGGCCCGCGGCCGGTGCGATGGCCAGGGTGCGGCGGCGGCGCGAGGCGCGGGGCGTGCCCCGCTCCTCGAGGATGACCTTGAGCACGCGCAGCCCGTCGCGCACGGCACGCAGATTGCTCGTGCCGTGTATGCGCACGAACTCGTGGCTGGGAATCTCCTGGACCCGCAGGCCGGCCTTGACCACTCTGATGTTCATCAGGGTCTCGACCTCGAAGCCGGCGCAGTCCAGGGCGATCTCGTCCAGGCAGCGCTTCCAGAAGGCGTTGTAGCCGTAGCACAGGTCGGTGTAGCGGGCGCCGAACTTGTGGTTGACCAGGGATGTGAGGATCCGGTTGCCCAACTTGCGGATCAGCGTCATGTCGTCGGTGCCGCCGCCGTTGGCGAAGCGGGAGCCCTTGGCGAAGTCCGCGCCGCCGACCAGCGCGGAGACGTAGCTGACGATCTCGCCGCCGTCGGCGGAGCCGTCGGCGTCGACCATGACGATGATCTCGCCGGTGCAGGCGGCGAAGCCCGTGATCAGGGCGTCGCCCTTGCCCTTGCCGAGCTGCTCGACGACCTTGACCTGCGGGTAGAGGTCCCGGGCGACCCGGACGGTGTCGTCGGTGGAGTTGCCGTCGACCAGAACCACCTCGTGGATCCAGTCGGGCAGCGTCTTGAACACGTACGGGAGATTCTCCGCCTCGTTCATGGCGGGAATGACCACGCTCACCGGTGGCGCTATCGCGAAATGAGAGGTCACCGGACGGTAGCGACCGGATGTCTCGGGATCCTCTTCACTGGCCGCCGGGCGCAGGAACGCACTCATGGTTCGTCTTTCCCTCTCGTCCGGTGGACCGCCTGCCCCAGCGGTCCGATCGTGTGCCGGTTCGAAAAGGGGGTACTCGTCCTTCCCCGGACGGCGAGAATCACCTTCCGGGCAGGGCGAGTTGGCAAATACATCGTGCCGCGCGGCGCGCGACTCGGCTCTCCACTGGACGGCCGAGCGCGGCACCCCCTGCCGCGCCCCGCGCCGGACACCATCGCGACGCTGTCAAGCCCTCCCCGGAGCCGCTGAGATACATGATGGGCCGATGCGGGTAGATGTACGACGGTATTGAAGCTTGAGAGTGTATGGCAAGAGGTGGGTTGGAGACTCCTCCTTTGGTGTTATTTGCGCCTATGCATCCATCCACCGCCGTCCGGCTCTTGACGCCGCATCGGCAGGGATGCTTGACCGCGGCCGGTCAGCCGCGCTCCCGTATCCGGCCCACGCGCTTGAGCAGCCGGTCGGCGTGCTCGAACAGCTCCGGCCGGGACTGCACGGTGTTGCGCAGCGCCCGCACCGGCGCCCGCCGCGCCCGGTAGCCCAGCGCCACCGGATGCCGCCTGGTCACCCAGCCCTCCGAGACGCTGAGCTCACGGGTCTTGAGCGAGTCCTTGTACGCCTTGCCGCCCCGCCCCAGGTCCAGGTACGCCAGCCCCTCGGCCGCCGCCCCCTCGGCCATCCGCAGGTGCAGCACCAGGCCGGGGGAGTACTTGGCGAAATCCGGGTCGTACGCCGGGAACCAGCAGGCCAGCACCGTCTGCGAGCGCAGCCCGAAGTGGGCCGCGACCGGCCGGCCGGCCGCGTAGAGCACCGACAGCAGCCCGCTGAAGGACGGCGTGCGGGTGTGGAAGAGCTGCTCGACGAGATGGGCTATCCACGGGCGCGCAAACCGGTCCGCGCGCCCCGTTCTTCGGTACTGCGCCGACTTCCAGTTGGTCAGCACGCGCAGCATCGCCGGATCGCGCTCGTCGTGCACGTACCGGACCTCGCCCATGTCCCGCCCCAGCCGGCGCTCCTTGGCCAAGGTGGTGCGCGTGAACTTCGGCGACTGCTTGCGCAGCGCCGCCAGGTACCGCTCGAAGCCCTGGTCGACGTCGATCACGGGCGAGGCGTACGACCCGGAGGCCGTCACCTCGAACGGCTTCTGCCCCTCGATCAGGTGGTCGAACTCCCACAGGGAGAGCCCGCAGGCCGCGAGCAGCTCGCGGGTGTCCCACTGGAAGCCCGGCCGGTGCACCAGGCCCTGGGCGTCCGAGACGCCCAGCCCGATCGCCTGCCCCACCCCCATCGAGGTGCGCTGGAAGGGGAAGAAGGCCACCGCCTCGCCGTCCTCCCGCACGACCGCTATCCGCGCCCCGCGCCGGCAGCGCCCCACGGCCAGGGCGAACTCCGGCGCGAGGAAAGGATTCGCGAGCTGCGGCGAGCCGTCCTCCACGGCCCTGGCCTGCAGGGCCGACCACGCCGCCCGGTCGGCCGCGGTGAGCTCGCCGGGCCGGTACACGCTGATGTCCACGGTCACGACGCCCGACTTCTCGAGGCGCGCCCCCGATGGCGCCGCGCCTGTGCCAGCAGGAAGAGCAGCAGGCTCATGCCCGCCACCGCGGCCACGCCGCCGCGCACCGACCAGGCGTGCAGGCCGAGCATCACCTGGGCCACCAGCAGGTCGGCCGCCAGGGCCCCGCCCGTGGCCACCACGGCCCGGCTGAGCGGGTCCAGCCCGTCCAGCAGCGCCGCAACCGCGTACGCCGGTGCCACGATCAGGTAGAACAGTGTGAACGGCGCCCGCAGCGGAGAGGCGATGTCCGCGAGGGCGAGGGCTCCGCCCACCGCGGCGACCACCGCCGCCGCGCCCGCGGTGACCGGCAGCGAGTCCGCGGCCGGCATCCTCCGGCAGCGGCCGGGCCCCGGGCGCGCATCACCACCCGGCTCCGCCGAGTCGTCCAGACCGGTGAGATCAGTGAAGCTCTGCATTGGCGACTTTGCCCCCCGAAGCGCCGGATGCCGGGCTTCAATGTCGCGCAGCGGACAAAGGCCCGTCAAGATGTGAAGGCTGTGCGAACGGGTGTTGCGAACGGCTCCGGCGGCGTGCCACCACAACCGGAGGATGTCCGTCGAATGAACAGTATGCCCATCTGACGCCCAGTCAGTCCGGCCGTTTTGTGAGCAAATTCGTTTGGATGATCGATCGACGGGTGTCGTCCGATTGAAAATTTGACATGGACACTTCCAGCGACACCGGGGCGCTGCTACCACGGTGATGGCGATGACCCCTGCTAGGGAGGTTCCATGAAACTGATCCGCCTCGCCGGCGCGCTCTCCGCGCTGGCCCTCACCGTCACCCTCGCCGCCGGCGGCGCCACCACGGCGCAGGCCGCCGAGCAGACCTCAACTCCCGCCTATGCCGCCCTCGGTGACTCCTATTCGGCCGGCCTGGGGGCGGGCGGCTACGACTCCGCGAGCGGCGACTGCAAGAGAAGCACGAGAGCGTACCCCGCCCTGTGGGCGGCCGCGCACGCCCCCGCGCGCTTCTCCTTCGCCGCCTGTTCGGGGGCCCGTACGGGTGATGTGCTCGACGAACAGCTCTCCTCGCTCTCCAGCGCCACGGGACTGGTGAGCATCAGCATCGGCGGCAACGACGCCGGCTTCGCCGACACCATGTCCACCTGCGTCTTCAACGGGGACGGCCCGTGCCTGGACCGCATCTCCAAGGCGCGCGCCTTCATCCAGAACGAGCTGCCGGCCAAGCTCGACAGCGTCTACTCGGCCATCAGCTCCAGAGCCCCCCGCGCCCAGGTGGTCGTGCTCGGCTATCCCCGCTTCTACCGGACCGGCGGCACCTGCGTGGGGCTGAGCGACACCAAGAGAAAGGCGATCAACGCCGCCGCCGACCTCATCAACACCGTCACCGCCAAGCGCGCCGCGGACCACGGATTCCGCTTCGGTGACGTCAATACGACCTTCGCCGGACACGAGCTGTGCTCCGGCAGCGCGTGGCTGAACAGCGTCACGCTCCCGGTGGACGAGTCCTACCACCCCACCGCCTCCGGCCAGTCCCGCGGCTACCTTCCGGTCTTCTCCTCGGCGGCCGTCCCGGGCGCCGCCCCGGCCCACCGTCGACACTGAGAGTGATTTAGGGTGAATCTATCGGAATGTAGCGTGATTGTCCCCCCTTCCGTGGCGTATTGTCCCGGGCAACAACCGCTCGGTAACGGCAGGTTCACGTCAGCCCTGTCAACGCCCTTGACGGGGTGGTGAATCGGCCCCGCGAATGCGCGGGTGACGCGATGGGGCGATAGGGTTACCCTGCCTGGGCCGGGTGCCTCGTACGGGTGGGGAGTCTCATGGATCAGATAGCTATGCACAGCAGGGCGCGTGTGCCTGCCATCAGTTACGGGAGCAGTGCGTCCAGTGCACGGCTGGAGCGCCATCTCGCGGTGCTGTCTGGGCCCGCCCTGCCGCAGCGCGACGTCGAGGGCGCCACGGTGCTGATGCGGGAGATCACCTCCCGTGACCAGGCCCGTGCCGGCCAGGAGCGCAGCAGCCAGAGCCGCACCGCCAAGGTCTCCCTGCTCGCCCCGCTGCGGCGGCTGCGCCGCACGCTCTTCGGCAGCCGCAGCGGCTCCCACGCCTGACCCGCACCCGCGGCGTCCGACTCCCGTACGGCCCGCCCCTTTCCCCGGGGGCAGGCCGCCCGGCCCCGGCATCCCGGCCGGTCAGTGGGCTTCGAGCGTGACGGTGAAGGAGAAGCGGTCGCCGCGGTAGCGGATGCGTGCGACGTCGACGACGCGGCCCGCGTCGTCGTAGGTGATCCCGGTGTAGTGCAGGATCGGGCTGAGCAGCGGCACCTGGAGCAGGCGGGCCGTCTCCGGGTCCGCCAGCCGTGCCTCCACGGTGTCGGTGATGCGGCTGATCGTCACGCCCACGGTGTCGCGCAGCACCTTGGTCATCGGCCAGCGGACGAGGTCGGCGACGTCGATGCGGCGGGCGAGGTCGGGGCGCACCACGTTCTCCGCCCAGTTCGTCGGCTCGCCGCCGGCGCCGTCGCGGCGCAGCCGCCGGTAGGCCACCGCCTCGGTGAGGTCCGGGAAGTGCTCGGCCAGGTCCGGGGGAATGGGCACCGGGCCGTGGTCGAGCAGGTCGGTGCGCTCGCCGGACTGCTGGGCGACGATGGTGTCCACCGAGCCCAGCAGCCGTACCGGCGCGCCGCGCCGGGCGCTGGGCTCGATGAACGTGCCGCGCCGGCGGTGCCGGCTGATGAGCCCCTCCGCCTCCAGCTCCTTCAGTGCCTGCCGCATGGTCAGCACGCTCACGCCGTAGTGCTCGGCCAGGGCGTCCTCGGTGGGCAGGCGCAGCGGGTCCTCCGGGCGCCGGCCGAGTATGGAGGCGCGCAGCGACTGCGAGACCTGGTACCACAGGGGCAGCTTGCGGTTGAGGGCGAGGGAGTCGGGGGCGAAGAGGGTCACGGCGGCTCCGACGGGGAGGAGGGCGGGTCTACGGGTGGCGGAAGTGGCGCTCCAGACCCTGCCACACCCCGTCGTAGCCCTGCTGCAGGTGGTCGGCGCCCGCCGCCTGCTCGGTGAGGGTCACCGGCCAGCGGGTCTCGAACATGAAGGCCAGTCCGTCGTCGATCTTCTGGGGCACCAGCTCTGCGGCGCTCGCCTTGTCGAACGTCGCGCGGTCGGGGCCGTGCGCCGACATCATGTTGTGCAGGGAGCCGCCGCCGGGCACGAAGCCGCCCTTGCCGGCGCTCTTGGCGTCGTACGCGCCCTCGATCAGGCCCATGTACTCGCTCATCACGTTGCGGTGGAAGTACGGCGGCCGGAAGGTGTCCTCGCCCACGAGCCAGCGCGGCGCGAAGACCACGAAGTCGACGCCGGCCAGGCCCGGGGTGTCGGAGGGCGAGGTGAGGACCGTGAAGATCGAGGGGTCCGGGTGGTCGTAGCTGATGCTGCCGATGACGTTGAAGCGGCGCAGGTCGTAGACGTAGGGCACGTGGTTGCCGTGCCAGGCGACGACGTCCAGCGGGGAGTGGTCGTAGGTGGCGCTCCAGAGGTTGCCGCAGAACTTGTTGACGACCTCGACCGGCCCCTCGACGTCCTCGTAGGCGGCCACCGGGGCCAGGAAGTCGCGGGCGTTGGCCAGGCCGTTGGCGCCGATCGGGCCGAGGTCGGGCAGGACGAAGGGCTGGCCGTAGTTCTCGCAGACGTAGCCGCGGGCGGTCGCGTCGAGCAGCTCCACCCGGAAGCGCACGCCGCGCGGGATCAGCGCCACGTGCCCCGGCTCGGCCCGCAGCAGGCCGAACTCGGTGCGCAGCAGCAGGGCGCCCTGCTGGGGGACGACGAGCAGCTCGCCGTCGGCGTCGCTGAAGACGCGGTCGTGCATGGAGGCGTTGGCGGCGTAGAGGTGGACGGCCATGCCCGTGCGCTGGGCCGCGTCGCCGTTGCCGCCCAGGGTCCACAGGCCGGCGAGGAAGTCGGTGCCCTCGGCGGGCTCGGGCAGCGGGTCCCAGCGCAGCCGGTTGGGGTCGGGGACGGTCTCGGTGAAGGGCGCCCCGCGCAGGGCGCCGCTTGCGACGCGGGTGAAGGGCGGGTGGGCGGCGGAGGGGCGGATCCGGTACAGCCAGGAGCGGCGGTTGTTGCGGCGGGGCTCGGTGAAGGCGCTGCCGCTCAGCTGCTCGGCGTACAGCCCCAGCGGCGCCCGCTGCGGCGCGTTGCGGCCGTGCGGCAGGGCGCCGGGAACGGCCTCGCTGCTGTGCTCGTTGCCGAAGCCCGGAAGGTAGGCCAGCGTCTCCGCGGTCTTCCGGGCCTGCTCGTTGTCGGTACCGCTCATCGCGTGCTCCCACTGCCGACGGATTCCTATGGACGACCGTAGGATTAGTGGGCGGACACGTCAATGGATGTCCCGGCCGTGCCACTGCGGTGAGGGCAGCTGGACCAGCAGCAGGGTCAGGCCCGCGAGGAGGATGGTGCGGGTGGCGGCCTGCAGTCCGTTCCACTTCGTCGACTGCCACATCGCGAACCACTCCCCGCCTATGGCGAGGAACCCCAGCCCGAACAGCAGCAGAAGCATCACCAGCCCCACGGTTGTCAGCCGCCGCGCCGGACCGTAGCCCGACCGGCGCGCCAGCGCCCGCAGCCACAGCGCCGTGGCCGCCAGCAGGACCAGCGCCGCCACCGTCTCCCAGACGATGACGGCCACGTAGGCGGCGTCCTGCAGGGTGCGGTCGGTGATCGCCCGCCACATCAGATCGGGATCCTCGAAGGTGGTGTCCATGGCCAGCACGTGCCGGACGAATTCCTGGTTGGTGCCGAAATCGGTGATGTTGCCGAAGGCGACGAGCGCGATGTGGACCGCCACCGTGGCGGTCAGCGCCGTGGCCGCCCCCGCGAGGGTGCGCCCGGTGGTCATGGGGGCATGCTGCCCGCCGCGGCCCCCCGGCATGCCGCCCGGCCGCCGGGGCCGCCCCTGAGCGAGCGCTCAGGGGCGGGTATGGTGGCCGGACGTCTCGTCGCCGAGGAGGGGGCACCACCATGGGCGCGCAGGCACGACCGACCGGGGAATGGGCCGACGTCACGCCGGACGCGGCCCGCCGGCTGCTCACCGCCGCCGTGCAGTCGTTCGCCGAGCGCGGCTACCACGCCACCACCACCCGCGACATCGCCGGCCGGGCCGGCATGAGCCCCGCCGCGCTCTACATCCACTACCGCACCAAGGAAGAACTCCTCTACCGCATCAGCAGCGTCGGGCACCGCCTCGCCCTCGACGTCCTGCGCCGCGCCCACGACACCCCCGGCACCCCCGCCGAGCGCCTGGCCGAGGCCGTGCGCCGCTTCGTGCGCTGGCACGCCGAGCACCACACCACCGCCCGCGTCGTGCAGTACGAGCTCGGCGCGCTCGGCGAGCAGCACCACGCCGAGATCCTCGCCCTGCGCCGGGAGACCGACTCCGTCGTGCGCACCATCATCGAGGAGGGCGTCGCGGCGGGCGACTTCGACGTCCCCGACGTGCGCGGCACCACCCTGGCCGTGCTCTCCCTGTGCGTCGACGTCGCCCGCTGGTTCACCACCGACGGCAGGCGCACCCCGGCCGAGGTCGGCGACCTGTACGCGGACCTGGTCCTGCGCATGGTCGGCTGCCGCACCTGACACGCACGCACCTGACATACAGTCGGGCACGTGCCGCAGATATCCCGACAGGTTCACGAGCTCACGGTGGGGCAGCTCTCCGCACGCAGCGGCGTCGCGGTCTCCGCCCTGCACTTCTACGAGTCCAAGAAGCTCATCACCAGCCGGCGCACCGCCGGCAACCAGCGCCGCTACACCAGGGACGCGCTGCGCCGGGTGGCCTTCATCCGCGCCTCCCAGCGCGTGGGCATCCCCCTGGCCACCATCGCCGAGGCCCTGGCGACCCTGCCCGACGGCCGCACCCCCAACCGGGCCGACTGGGCCCGGCTGTCGGAGGACTGGCGGATCGAGCTGGAGCAACGCATCGCCCAGCTGACCAAGTTGCGCGACCACCTCGACAACTGCATCGGCTGCGGCTGCCTGTCGCTCGACGCGTGCGCACTGTCCAACCCCGACGACCGCTTCGGCACGCTGGGCGGCAGCGGCTCGCTGCTCACCTGATGCGCCGGCGGCCCCGCTCCGCCGGCCCGGTGGTTCCTGCGCTCCCCGGCGGTCCGGGGAGCGCGCTCATACCGCCGCGTACTGCTCGGCCAGGGCGTACCTGCGGGTCGCCGACAGTGCCGCGGGTGTGAGCACGGACGTCGGCACCACGATGCCGCAGTCCGTGCAGACGGGACCCTGAAGGGGGTAGCGCTCCAGATCGGTGCGCCACTCGATGCGCTCCTGCGCGCACACCGGGCAGGAGCGCCCCGGTGCGGACTCCATCGCGGCTATGACCCGGCGCAGGACGTCCGCCAGGCGGGCGTCCGGAGTGACGTCGGGCGAGGCGCAGGGCACGATGTCGCACCCGCCCCAGGTGTTGCGGTGCCAGTCGTCCACCGCGCTGGGCTGGCGGATTCCCTCGTGCTTCTCACGGCGGCGCCGGCCGGCGAACTCCACCTCGTACGCCAGCCAGACCTCGCGCGCCTCCTCCAGCTCCGCCAGGGCCGCGATCAGCCGGGCGGGGTCGGGGGCGCGGTCGTCCGGGGCGATGCCGGCACGGGCGCACAGATGGCGCCAGGTCGCCCGGTGCCCGTACGGGGCGAACCGCTCCAGGCACTTGCGCAGGGACGTCCTGCGCAGGGCGATGCTGTTCCGCGGATTGCGCACCTCTCGTGCCAGTGCTCTGAAACCTGCCACTGCATCCCACCTCCGGCGGCGCGGACTCGGATCGACATGGAAGGGACGTAACTCGTCGCCGATCGGATCCCTTCGGGGAACCGGGCGGGCCCCGCGGGCCCGCCCGGCTGCAGGCTCTGCTACCCCGGTAGCGCCCCTCGATGTGGCCTCGCCGCGAAGACGGCCGCTTCGCGCCCGTCGTCAGCGCATCACGCGCCCCGCCAGAAGGACCAGGCGGGCCAGTTCGGCGTGGCAGATATCACTGTGCGCGCCCGTGGGAGGGCCGCCGAGCCGTACGACCGCGGCGGCGTCGACGTTCACGCAGCCTGTGGCCGGGAGCGGCCCGGCCAGGGCCTCGGCCAGGGTCGCGCGGGCCGTTCCCGCCACGGCCTGCACGCCGTCGTGGCCCATCGCGCCCCAGCGGGCCGCGTCCACGCCCAGCAGGGTCTCCGGGCGTACGGAGTCGGCGTCGCCGGAGATGAGCGAGGCCAGCGGGTAGAGCACGCCCAGCGCCGTGTCCAGGCGCGAATGGCAGCACACCACCGGGCCGTTCACCCGCGCCTGCAGCTCCCTGAGCGCCCCGCCCTTGCCGGAGTCGAAGGGCAGCCGCGAGGCGAACGCGTAGTGCGAGAAGGCGCCTTGGAGGAGCGTGAGGGAGCCCACGCACCGCGCGTCCACCGGCAGCCCGCGCAGCGCGAACGCCACGAGCCGGGCCCCGAAGCTGTGCCCCACCAGGTGCACCCGCACGCCGGGGCAGCGCATTGCCAGCGCCCCCAGCACAGGGCCCAGGCCCGCCTGTCCGACGACGCCCGCCCGGCGTTTCATCTCCCAGTACGCCGCCTGCCGCAGCAGCTCCAGCGCCCCGGACCACAGCCGCCGCACCGCGCCGAAAAGGTCGGTGCGCGCCACGCCCGCGAGCGAGAGGGCCTCGGCGAAGGCCGCGCACGCCCGTTCGGGGTCGCCGGAGAACATCGTGGGCTCCGCCGGCTCGCCCGCGCCCTCCTCCAGGTCGTACGCCCAGACCGAGGAGCCCGCGCCGCCGTCCGCGGCGCCCTGCCGGCCGGCGGTCGTCAGCCGGCGCGCGAGCCCCACGAACTCCGCCAGCGCCGCCGGGTCGTCCGGGCGCCGCTCCAGCAGCTCCGCCAGCCGGTCCAGCAGCGCCTCGCTGCCGGGGAACACCCGCGCCAGCGCCTGCAGCGTGGCCGGCTCCAGCACGGGCCACGCTGCATCGAGCGCCGTCGCCGTCGCCGGCGATGCCGGGAAGTCGGGGACCGGCTCGTCCGTGAACCGCATGGACGGCCAGATCACACCCGTGTAGCCGAGGCCGCCGGGGTGCGCGGCACCGGCGAGGAGGGTGGGGAAGGGGGCGAAGAAGCGGCGGTAGAGGGCGGTGGCCGAGGTGCGGGTGTTGTTCCACCCGTGCGAGAAGACCACCAGATCGCTGAGCCCGTTCTGCGCGACGCCCCCCAACAGGGCGTCCCGTTCGCCGGGGTCGCAGCGGCCCTCGGCGTCGAAGGTCAGCTCCCAGTACGGCCGCACGCCTATGTCCGACATCCCGTCCCCCAAGTCGCCGCTCGCCTGGGGCGCATCGTCCTGCCGTCAAGAGGGGGTGTCCAGCCGTTCCGACGGCCCTTCACCCATTGGTGAGCAGCGGTGCGAGCCCCTGTGCTACGGGCAGTTGAACGGATGCGGAAGAAGCCCCGGCGCGACCGCCGGTCGCAGTGGCAAGATCCTGGGCATGAGCCGCGCACCCGGCGCGGCCGCCCCCGCGGACGGAAGGCAGGTGGCGGCGGATGAGCAGCAGAACGGCGACGGCCGGAGCGACGGAGAACGACGGCAGACCGGTGCCGCAGCGCCTGCTGGCCGCCGCCACCCGCCTCTTCGCGGAACGCGGTTACGACCGCACGTCCGTGCAGGAGATCGTGGAGGCCGCGGGCGTCACCAAGGGCGCCCTGTACCACTACTTCGGCTCCAAGGACGACCTGCTGCACGAGGTCTACGGGCGCGTTCTGCGCCTGCAGCAGGAGCGGCTCGACGCCTTCGCGGGCGCCGACGCGCCCGTCGAGCGACGGCTGCGCGAGGCGGCGGCCGACGTCGTGGTGACCACGATAGAGAACCTCGACGACACGAAGATCTTCTTCCGCTCCATGCACCACCTCTCGCCCGAGAAGCTCAAGCAGGTGCGCGCCGAGCGCCGCCGCTACCACGAGCGGTTCCGGGCCCTGGTGGAGGAGGGCCAGCGCGCCGGGGTCTTCAGCCGGGCCACCCCCGCCGACCTGGTGGTGGACTACCACTTCGGCTCCGTCCACCACCTGGGCAGCTGGTACCGGCCGGACGGGGCGCTCGGCCCCCGCCAGGTGGCCGACCACCTGGCGGACCTGCTGATGCGCGCCCTGCGCCCGTGAGGGGTCAGGGCCGCCCGGGCCGGTAGCGGGCCAGCTCCCGGCGGGCCAGCGACCGCTGGTGGACCTCGTCGGGCCCGTCCGCCAGGCGCAGCGTCCGGGCGGCGGCCCACAGTTCCGCCAGCGGGAAGTCCTGGCCCACCCCGCCCGCGCCGTGCAGCTGCACGGCCCGGTCGACGATGTCCGCCACCGTCCGCGGCGTCGCGATCTTGATGGCCTGGATCTCGGTGTGCGCCCCGCGGTTGCCGACGGTGTCCATCAGCCACGCGGTCTTCAGCACCAGCAGCCGCAGCTGCTCGATCGCCACCCGGGAGTCGGCGATCCACTGCTGCACCACGCCCTGCTCCGCCAGCGGCCCGCCGAACGCGGTGCGTTCCACCGCGCGCCGGCACATCAGCTCCACGGCCCGCTCGGCCATGCCGATCAGGCGCATGCAGTGGTGGATCCGGCCCGGCCCGAGCCGGGCCTGGGCGATGGCGAAGCCCCCGCCCTCCTCGCCCACGAGGTTCGCCACCGGCACCCGTACGCGGTCCAGGACCACCTCCGCGTGGCCCCCGTGGTAGTGGTCCTCGTAGCCGTAGACGTGCATCGCGCGCCGCACCTGCACGCCCGGGGTGTCGCGCGGCACCAGGACCATCGACTGCCTGCGGCGCACGTCCGCGGCGTCGGGGTCCGTCACGCCCATGACGATCAGGATGCGGCAATCCGGGTGCAGGGCACCGGAGATGTACCACTTGCGGCCGGTGATGACGTACGTGTCGCCGTCGCGCTCGATGCGGGTGGCGATGTTCGTCGCGTCGGAGGAGGCGACGTCCGGCTCGGTCATGGCGAATGCCGAGCGCATCTCGCCGGCCAGCAGCGGCAGCAACCACCGCTCGCGCTGCTCGGGGGTGCCGAACTGGGCGAGCAGTTCCATGTTCCCGGTGTCGGGCGCCGCGCAGTTCACGGCGGTGGGCGCCAGCTGGGGGCTGCGGCCGGTGATCTCGGCGAGCGGCGCGTACTGCAGGTTGGTCAGCCCGGCGCCGTACTTCTCACCGGTCGAGCCGTGTTCGTCGGTGAAGCCGTGTTCTTCGGTGAAGCCGTGTTCTTCGGTGAAGAAGAGGTTCCACAGTCCTCGGCGGCGGGCCTCGGCCTTGAGCTCCTCGACCACCGGGGGCACGTCCCAGGGCGAGGCGAGTGCGGCCCGCTGGGCCGCGGCGGTGGCCTCCGCCGGGTACACGCACTCCTCCATGAAGGCCAGCAGTCTCTCGCGCAGCTCTACGGTGCGCGCGTCGAACGCGAAGTCCACGTGGCCTCCTCAGCCCGTACGCAGGGTGGTCAGTCCGCCCTCGACGAACTGCGGGACGAGCTCGCCGATGCGGTCGAAGCCCGTACCGACGGTCTGCCCGAGGGTGTAGCGGTAGTGGATGCCCTCCAGGATGACGGCCAGCTTGAAGTAGGCGAAGGCCGTGTACCAGGGCAGTGCGCCGACGTCCCGGCCGGAGCGGTCCGCGTAGCGCCGGGCGATCTCGGCGGGGGAGGGGTGGCCGGGGGCGTCGCGGGTGGTGCTCACCGGCGAGCCCGGCACCGCCGTGAGGCTGCTGTACATCATCAGCAGGCCCAGGTCGGTCAGCGGGTCGCCGAGCGTGGACATCTCCCAGTCCAGCACGGCCCGTACGGTGTCGTCGTCGCCGACGAGCACGTTGTCCAGGCGGTAGTCGCCGTGCACCACGGCCGGTGCGCCGGACGCCGGCAGGGCCGCGGCGAGCTCCGTGTGGAGCTCGTCGATGCCGGCGAGCTCCCGGCTGCGGGACGCCTCCAACTGGGCGCCCCAGCGCCGCAGCTGCCGCTGCAGGAACCCCTCCGGCCGCCCGAAATCGGCGAGCCCGACCGCCGCCGGGTCCACGGCGTGCAGGGCGACGAGGGTGTCGGTCAGGTGCAGCACCACGGCGCGGGTGCGCTCCGGCCCGATGCCGGAGAGCTGCCGCGCCGAGCGGTACGGCGTGCCCGGCACGAACTCCATGACGTAGAACGGCGCCCCGAGCACGTCCTCGTCCTCGCACAGCAGCACCGGCGCGGGCACCGGCACGTCCGTGCCGCGCAGGGCACTGATGACGCGGTGCTCGCGCCGCATGTCGTGGGCGGTGGCGAGCACGTGCCCCAGCGGGGGCCGGCGTACCACCCAGCACCCGCCGGCGTCGTCGGTGACGCGGTAGGTGAGGTTGGAGCGCCCTCCCTCGATCAGCTCGGCCCGCAGCGGCCCGGCGACCAGCCCGGGCCGTTCTCGGTCCAGGTACGCCCGCAACCGCTCGGGGTCCAGACCCGGTGGTGCACCGGCACGGCTCATCGCGCGCTCCTTCACGGGGGTTGCCCTCGGGTGACGCCGATCATGATGCCGACCAGTCGGTATGACGTCCAGAGGTCGGTGGGGTCGGTGGGGTCGGCGGGGCGCGGCCTACAGGTGGCAGGCGACCGGCTTGCCGCCGTTGAGCTGGGCCATGTCACCGAAGACGGTGGGCACGTCGAGGGGGGAGCCCGGGGGCAGGCCGTCCAGTTCGGCGTAGGCGCGGTGGATGTTGGCGACCAGACGCTCGCTCTCCTGCAGGGCGGCGAACTCGCCGAGATCGGCCTCGCGGGCCGCTTCCAGCGGGGTGCGGCCGGTCGCGTGGGCGGTGCGGGCCAGCTCCTGGACCCGGCGCAGGTACGCCTCGACGGTGTCGTACGCGCTCGGGTCGGTGACGCGGCCGTGGCCGGGGACGACCACGCGGGCGTCGAGGCCCCGCAGGACGTCCAGGGCCCGCAGCCAGCCGCTGATGGAGCCCATCATGGCGAAGGGCGTGCCGCCGTTGAAGACGAGGTCGCCGGTGAAGACCACGCCGTGCTGCGGGAGGTGGACGATGGTGTCGCCGATGGTGTGGGCGGGCCCCGGGTGGATCAGGCGCACCTCCGTCCCACCGACGTGCACGGTCATCGCGCCGGTGTAGGTGATGTCCGGCGCGGTGACCTCGACGTGCCCGTAGTCGATCTGCGGCCAGGCGGCGTGCAGTTGCAGACCGGCCGCCAGGGTCTCGCTGCGGCAGGCGGCGTGGCCGACGACGGTGGCCGCCGGGGTGAAGACGCAGTTGCCGTAGGTGTGGTCGCCGTGGTGGTGGGTGTTGACCACCGTGGAGGGCAGGGGCGCGCCGCTCGCCAGGACGGCGTCGCGCAGCAGCAGGGCACGCCGCTCGGTGGCGGCCGTGTCGATCAGCAGGGTGCGCCCGCCGTCGGTGACGAAGCCCGCGTTGTTCAGGCACCAGCCGCCGTCGGGCTGCACGTAGGCCGTGACGCCGGGCGCGAGCGGGACTGTGTACGGCTCGGTCTCCTGCTCCCCGGCCCGGTGCGTGGTCGTGCTGGTCATCGGCGCCTCCCTGGGTCGTCCGCCGCGGGATGGGGCGGATCCGGCCGCCCGCCAGGATACGGGCGGGCGGCGGACGGCAGGTGACCGGTCGTCAGGCGCGGCGCTCGTGGCCGGTGCGCTCCTGGCCGGTGTGCTCCAGACCCGGGCGCAGTCGCTCCAGCAGCCCGTACAGCACCGTGCGCTCCTGCTCGTCGAGGGTGTCGAGGGCGCTGTGGGTGGCCTGCATCTCGGCGCGCACCCGGCGGATGGTCTCCCGGCCCTCGTCGGTGGCCACCACGTTCTTCACCCGGCGGTCGCAGGGGTCGGGCTCGCGGCGCACCAGGCCGCGGGCCTCCAGCCGGTCGACGATACCGGTGACGTTGGAGGCGTCGCACACCAGCACGGTGGCCAGGCCGCGCATCGGCACCGGCCCCTTGAGCTGGGCCAGCAGCTTGGCCTGGACGGAGGTGAGGCCGTGCCGGGCCGCGGCGGTGGCGAAGTCCTGCCACTGGGCGGTGCCGAGCGCCGCCACGAGTTCGAGGAGCCGGGCCTTCGACGGGGGAGTGCTCATGCCTGGAGTGTACTCAAGAGGTTGAGTTCTTAAATCATTAACTTGACTATCTGAAGTATCTGGGCGTACGGTTCCGGGGTTGCTTGACGATTTCAAGCATCCATGTCGTGAAGTAACACGAAGGAACCCCGCGTACCCATGTCCTCCGACTCCCGCGCCGCGTCGTCCGCCGACAGCAGGGCCGAGACCAGAATCGTCTTCGCCCTGAGCCTGGCCGCCATGGTCGTCTCGATGATGCAGACGCTCGTCGTGCCGATCCTCGGCCTCATCCAGAACGACCTGCACACCAGCTCCGCCAACGTCAGCTGGGTCACCACCGCCACCCTGCTCTCGGCCGCCGTCTTCACCCCGCTGCTGGGCCGCTTCGGCGACCAGCACGGCAAGAAGCAGACGCTGGTCGGCGTGCTGATCGTCATGGTCGCCGGCTCCGTCCTGGCCGCCGTCACGCACTCCCTGCCCTGGCTGATCACCGGCCGGGTGCTGCAGGGCGCCGCCACCGCGATCTTCCCGCTCGCCCTGTCCGTGCTGCGCGAGGAGGTCCGCCCGGCGAAGCTGCCCGGCGCCATGGCCATGGTCAGCGGCACCCTCGCCTTCGGCAGCGGCCTGGCCCTCGTCGCCACCGGCCTGCTCACCTCGGGTGACAACCCCGACTACCGCAGCGCCTTCTGGCTGGCCACTGGCCTGGCCGCGCTCGCCCTGATCGCCGTCGTCACCCTGGTGCCCGCCACCCGCGAGACCACCGGCGGCCGCACCGACGTCCTGGGCGCGCTCACCCTGGCCGCGACCCTGATCCTGCTCCTGCTGCCCATCACCCAGGGCCACGAGTGGGGCTGGTCCTCCACCCGCACGATCGGCTGCTTCGCCGGCGCCGCCGTCATGGCCGCCCTGTGGACGCTGGTCGAGCTGAAGGTGCGCGAGCCGCTCGTCGACATGCGCATGTTCGCCCACCGCCCGGTGCTCTTCGCCAACATCGCCGGCCTGCTCGTCGGCTTCGGCTCCTTCGCTCTGTTCATCGGCGTCTCCTACCTCGTCCAGATGCCGTCGAAGGTCACCGGCTACGGCTTCGACGCCAGCGTCCTGCGCGCCTCCGTCGAGTACCTGCTGCCCTCCACGATCGTCTCGCTGCTCGCCGCCCCCGTCGGCGGCCAGCTCGTCCGGCACAAGGGCCCGCGCCTGGTCCTGCTCCTCGCCTCCCTGATCGGCACCGCCGGCTTCGCCTGGATCGCCCTGGACCACGACCACACCTACTCCGTCATCGCCGCGGGCATGTTCGTCGGCGCGGCCATCAGCCTCGGCTACGCCGCCATGCCGGCCGTGATCGTCGCCAGCGTGCCGCACCACCAGACCGGCATCGCCAACGGCATCAACTCCATCTCCCGCTCCACCGGCAGCGCCATCGGCAGTGCGATGATCACCACGGTCCTCGCCTCCAAGAGCATCGAGCACCTGCCGCCGGGCGTGCCGAAGCTGCCGGCCGAGAGCCAGTTCGGGCTGACGTTCGTCATCGCGGGCGCCGCCTTCCTGCTGGTCTCGCTGGTGGCCTGGCTGGGCCTGCGCACCCTCGCCACCCGGCGGACCGGCGCGGTGGCGGACGCCGGCGAGGCCACCGAGGCTGAAGCCGTGCCCGCGACCCGCTGAACCACGGCCCGCTGTCCCCCCTCAGGAAGGAGTCACCCCCATGAAGGCAGTCAGCTACCGCGCCTACGGCGGCCCCGAGGCCCTCGAGTACGGCGAGCTGCCCCGGCCCAAGGTCGCCCCCGACTCGGTACTGATCGAGGTCAGGGCGGCGGCGGTCAACCCCGTCGACTGGAAGGCCCAGGCCGGCTACCTCGACCCCCTCCTGGACGCCGTCTTCCCCGTCGTCCCCGGCTGGGACGTCTCCGGCGTCGTCGTCGAGCAGGGCGTGGACGCCCCCGAGTTCGCGGTGGGCGACGAGGTCATCGGCTACGTCCGCAAGGACGTCCTGTCCGGCGGCACCTTCGCCGAGTACGTGGCCGCGCCCGTGCGCACGCTCGCCCGCAAGCCGGCCAACCTGACCTTCGAACAGGCCGCCGGCCTGCCGCTGGCCGGGCTGACCGCCTACCAGTCGCTGCGCGCCGCGGACGTCGGCGAGGGCGACACCGTCCTCGTCCACGCCGCCGCGGGCGGTGTCGGCTCCCTGGGCGTCCAGCTCGCCCGTCACCTCGGTGCCCGCGTCATCGGCACGGCCAGCGAGCGCAACCACGACTACCTGCGCTCGCTGGGCGCCGAGCCCGTCACGTACGGCGACGGGCTCGCCGACCGGGTCCGCGCGCTCGCCCCGGAGGGCGTGCACGCGGTCATGGACTTCGTCGGTGACGGCGCCGCCGCCACCACGCCGCAGCTCGCGGCCGAGGGCGGCGCCCGCCTGGTCTCCATCGCCGACCCCGAGACCGCCACGGCCCTGGGCGGCCGCCTGCTGTGGGTCCGCCCGGACGCCACCGACCTCACGGCCCTCGCCCACCTGGCGGAAGCGGGCGTCCTGACGGTGGAGGTGGCGGAGGTCTTCCCCCTGGAGAAGACGGCGGACGCGCAGCGCCTGAGCGCGCAGGGGCACACGCGCGGCAAGATCGTGGTGCGGGTGCAGTAGCCCTGCGGGGCATTCCCCGGTCCCGCCCTTTCACCGTTTCCCGGGGGCTCCGCCCCCGGACCCCCGGTCCTCAAACGCCGGACGGGCTGATTCCAGCCCGTCCGGCGTTCGAGGACACCGGGCGAAGCCCGGTCCGGGGGTGCCAGGGGGCGGCGGGACCGGGGCTACCCACCCTCCCGGAACCGGCGCAGCCGTGCGTACGCCTCGTATCCGTCCGGCACCCACCGCCACTCGTCCAGCCGGGCCGCGACCTCCTCCTCGGGGAGGAAGGCCCACCAGTCGACCTCCTCCACCTGCGGCCTGACCGCCAGGTCACATCGCACCTCGTACACCGCCGACCACCACCCCCCGTGGCCCTCGGCCGAGCGGTACAGGAAGCGGAAGAGGGGTCGGGGGGCCGGCAGGCCGGTGACGCCGAGCTCCTCCTCGGCCTCCCGCAGCGCCGCCGCGTCGTACGTCTCGCCCGCGCCCACGACGCCGCCGACGAACATGTCGTACATCGACGGGAAGACCAGCTTGGTCGCCGTGCGGCGGTGCACGAAGATCCGGCCGTGGGCGTCGCGCGCCTGGACGAAGACGCAGCGGTGCAGGAGCCCCTTCGCGTACACCTCGCCGCGCGGTGCGCGGCCGATCACCCGGTCGTGCTCGTCGACGACGTCCAGCACCTCGTCCGCAGGGTCGGTCGCAGGATCGGTCATGCCCGGCAGCCTAGAGCCCTCAGTGCGGCTGGAGGTCCCGTATCCGGCCCTCCTCCTTCATGCCGGACGGCATGGCCGGGTGGCGGCCGATGAGGACGATGCCGCAGACGATGGCCGCCAGGCCCGCGGCCTGGACGGCCAGCGCGGCGGGTGTGGTGCGCACCTGGTCGCCGAGGAAACCGATGCCGCAGGCGATGCCGGCCAGCGGTTGGGCCGCCGTCAGGGCGGGCAGGGACATCCGCAGGGGCGCCGTCTCGAAGGCGCTCTGGACGAGGACGAGCCCGGTCAGGCCGAGGGCCAGTACGGCGTACGGTTGCCAGCCGGTGACGAGCTCGGCCCAGCCGCCGTGGGAGAAGCGTTCGCCGCTGACCCGGGTGAGGGCGTCCTGCACGCCGTACAGCAAGCCGGCGGCCACCGCCAGCAGGGCGGCTTCGGTGCTCATGCGCACCCGTTTGGAGGCCGCGGCGAGCAGCAGGGCCGTGCCGACCATGATGCCGAGGACGAGCCAGTGCCGCAGCGGGTCGGTGACCGCTTGGCCGCCGTGCGGGCGGCCGGCGATGATGAACGCGGCCACGCCGCCGGCCAGCAGCCACAGCCCGCACCAGCCGTCGCGGCCGAGGGGCTGTTTGGTCTGCCAGCGGGAGAGGGCCATCGCGAAGAGCAGGTTGGTCGCCATGAGGGGGTCGACCAGGGAGACCTCGCCGCGGCTGAGGGCGACGGCGCCGAGGCCCATGCCGCAGACCATCAGTGCGATGCCGGCCAGCCAGCGCGGCATGCGGGCGAGGTCGAGCAGCAGCCGCAGGGACAGGAAGTCGCTCATGGGGGCCCGCTGGGCGGCGTTCTGCTGCAGGACGAACCCCACGCCCAGGCAGCAGGCCGCGGCCACGGCGAGTGCGAAGACCATCACGTCGTGCACCTCAAGACCGTGCGGTCGTAGGAGACTTGACAACAAGACGATAGCCGCACCAGGAATGGTGCCCCCGCCGAGTACCCGCGTTTCGGCCGTTCATCCGGAGACGCGAAAAAACGGACAAACGTTCGTCGCCCGCGTGTGCGGCCGCCAGGGGGTGTCATGGCTGCCCGAGGTAACGATCCACTGCACAGTCCCGGCCGGACGGCAGACGGCAACGGGCCCTCCCGCTAGCTTACTTGACGTCACTTCAGCAACAAGATCCACCCTTGACGCGGAGCCGTGACTACCGGTTTGCTGTGCGTGACCGTACGCCGTGGAGGAAGCCCGCAGATGACGCCCCCACCCCCCTTGGGCCGCCACCGGAACAAGGACGGGCTGACCTTCGACCCCGCCCTCGACGACACCGAGCTGGCCGGCGCGCGCGACGCCCTGGCCCGCGGCCGCTGGAACGAGACCCGCCGGCTGATCGCCCGCACCGGGGACGACTGGGACCGCCGCGGCCACCGCCTCCTCGTCCTGGCCGAGGGCGCCACCAGCGCCGTCTGGGCCCGGGAGTGGCAGCTCGCCGAGCCCGACAGCGCGGACGCCGCCCTCCTGCTCGCCTGCGCCTCGGTCTTCCGCGCCCTGGACGGCAAGGAGCCCCCCGACACCGCCCGCGCCCTGTGCCTCGCGGTCGCAAGGATCACACCCCGCGACCCCACCCCCTGGCTCGGCCTGCTCGTCCTCGCCCGCCGCACCGGCACCGACGACGAGTGCGTCCGTGCCTTCGACCAGGTGCGCGCCCGGCACCGCGACCACCACCACGCCCACCACCTGATGGCGGCCCGTCTCGCCGAGCACCAGAAGGGCGACCGCGACGACCCGCTGCACGAGGTCTACGACTTCGCCGCCTGGGCCGCCGAGCAGGCACCGGCCGACTCCCCGCTGGCCGTCCTGCCCGTCGTCGCGCACGCCGAGCGCTACCGGGTCCTGGCCGGCGCCGGGCTGGAGCCGCCCGACCCGGCCCGCTCCGGCCACTGGACCACCCGCCGGGCCCGGCAGGTGATGAAGGCCGCCTTCGACTGGTGGCTGGAGTGGGACACCGACGAGGGCGCCGGCACCGGCGCCGGGGCCCCCGCCGCCCACCCACGGCGCAAGGTCGACCTCAACTTCCTCGCCCACGCCAAGTTCCACGAGGGCCGCCCGGCCGAGGCCGCCGCCCTGCTCACCCGCATCGGGCCGCACGCCACGCACGCCCCCTGGGCCTACCCCGACCGGGACCCCCGCACGGCGCTGCGCACCGTGCGCCGGGCCGCGCTCGGCATCGCCTGACCCCACCCCCACGGCCCGGCAGCCCCGGGCCGCCCACGCCTGTGCATCCCCACGGGAAGGACCACCCCGCCATGTCGACGGGCACCACCAGTGAGATCAGTACGTTCAAGGGCGTCGCCGGACGGCTGAGCGCCGGCCGCATAGGAGTGGCCGGCCTGCTGCTGGCCGTCGTGGCCGCCAGCGCCCCGCTGATGGTCACGGCCGGCGTCATGCCCAGCATCTACGGCGTCATGGGCATCACCGGCCAGCCCCTGCTCTTCGTCATCCTCGGGGTCGTGCTGATCCTCTTCAGCTTCGGCTACGCCGAGATGAGCCGCCATGTCCACAACGCCGGCGCCTTCTATGCCTACATCGCCCGCGGCCTGGGCGGCACCGCCGGCGCCGCCGCCTCCGTGGTGGCCCTCGTCGCCTACAGCGCCATGCAGGTCGGCATCTACGGCATCTTCGGTCACGAGGTGTCCGGGCTGCTGAAGGCCCACCTGGGCCTGACGGTCGCCTGGTGGGTGCCGGCCACGGCGGCCGTCGCCGTCGTCGCCGCCCTCGGCTGGTTGAAGGTCGATCTCAACGTCAAGGTCCTCGGCGTGCTGCTGCTCGTCGAGTGCCTCATGGTCGGCGCCTTCGACCTCGCCGCCGTCGCCGACCCCGGACCGGACGGGCTCTCCCTGCACGCCTTCGACCCCACCACCCTGGCCGGCGCGGGGCTCGGCACCGCCCTGTCCTTCACCATCGCCTCCTTCGTCGGCTTCGAGCAGGCCGCCGTCTACGCCGAGGAGACCAGCCGCCCGCACGTCGTCGTCGCCCGCGTCACCTTTCTCGCCGTCGGCTTCGTGGCCCTCTTCTTCGCCCTCGGCTCCTGGGCGATGAGCGTGGCCGGCGGGCCTGCGGAGATCACCCGGCTGGCCGGCGAAAAGGGCCCCGACCTGCTGTTCGACCTCACCCGGGCCCGGCTGGGCGCCACGTTCACCACCGTCATGCACGTCTTCTACGTCACCGGCATGTTCGCGGCCATGCTCAGCTTCCACAACGTCGTCGCCCGCTACGCCTTCGCCATGGGCCGCGAGGGCCTGCTGCCCGCCGCACTCGGCCGCACCTCCGCCACCAGCGGTGCACCTGCCCACGGCTCGCTGCTGCAGAGCACCGTCTCCCTGCTCGCCGTCGTCCTCTTCGCCGTCACCGACGACCGGCCCGCGGGCGACCCCACCGCACCCGTCCAGCGGCTGTTCACCTGGATGGGCAACGTCGGCGCGCTCGGCGTCATCCTGCTGATGGCCACCGCCAGCGCCGCCGTCATCGTCTTCTTCGTACGCCGCGGCGCCGCCCGCGCCCAGGCCGCCCGGCTCGTCGCCGCAGCGGCGGCCGGGCTGGCCCTGCTGGTCATCGCCGGCTACGCGGTCAAGGACTTCCACGTGCTCGTCGGCACCGGCCCCGGCTCGGCCCTGGGCTGGGTGCTGCCCGGGGTCGTGGGCGCCGCCGTGGTCCTGGGCGTCGTCTACGGGCTCGTGCTCAAGGCGGTACGCCCCGAGGTCCACGCCCGGATCGGGCTGGGCAACGAGGCGTTCCAGCTGGAGAAGGCCGCGGCCACCGCCGGGGCCCCCACCGCTCAGCGAAAGGTTTCACCATGACCTGCTGCCATCCGGCCGCCCCGCAGCCGCAGGGCACCGACGCCTTCCCCCACCCCCTGGACCCGCTCGGCGCCGAAGAGATCACCACCGCCCGCCGGATCCTGCAGGAAGCCGGCAAGGTGACGCCCACCACGCGCTTCCCGATGGTCCTGCTGGAGGAGCCCGAGCGGCACACGGCCGCCGCCCACCGCCCCGGCGACCCCGTCGTGCGCCGGCTGCGCGTCACCCTGCACGACACGGCCACCGGCGCCTCCGCCGAGGCGGTCGTCGACACCGGCGCCGGCCTGCTGCTGTCGTACCGCGAGCTGGACCCGGCCACCGAGGGTCAGCCGCAGGTGATGTTCGAGGAGTACGTGCTCGTCGACGCGCTGGTCAAGGCCGACCCGGCCTGGTGCAAGGCCATGGCCGAGCGGGGGATCGAGGACACCTCGCTCGCCGTCTGCGCCCCGCTCGCCGCGGGCGGCCTCGTGCTCGACCGCCCCGGCCGCCGGCTGCTGCGCTGCCTGACGTGGCTGCGCTGCGACGCCACCGACAACGCCTGGGCGCACCCCGTGGGCGGTCTGGTCGCCGACGTGGACGTCACCGAGCGCACGGTCGTACGCATTGTCGACACCGGACCCGTCCCCGTACCGGCCGAGTGCGGGCGCTACGAGGCGGAGTTCACCGGGCCGCGCCGCACCGACCTGCGGCCGCTGGAGATCACCCAGAGCCAGGGGCCCTCCTTCCAGCTCGACGGGCCGCAGCTGACCTGGCTGAACTGGAGCTTCCGCATCGACTTCAATGCGCGCGAGGGCCTGGTCCTGCACCAAATCACCCACCGCGACGGCGACCGCGAGCGGTCCGTGCTCCACCGCGCCTCCCTGGCCGAGATGGCCGTCGCCTACGGCGAGAGCGAGGAGTCCCGCAACTGGGTGGCCTTCCTCGACGCCGGCGAGTACTCCCTGGGCCGCAACGCCAACGCACTGCGCCTGGGCTGCGACTGCCTGGGCGAGATCCGCTACCTCGACGCCGTCCTCGCCGACGAGGCCGGCGACCCGCTGACGCTGCCGAACGCCATCTGCATCCACGAAGAGGACCACGGCCTGCTGTGGAAGCACACCGACGTCTTCAACGACATGGCCGTGGAGTCCCGCCGCGCCCGCCGCCTGGTCGTCTCCTACATCGCCACCGTCGGCAACTACGACTACGGCTTCTACTGGTACTTCCACCAGGACGGCACGATCGCCTTCGAGGCCAAGTCCACCGGCATGGTGCAGACCGCGGCGATCGAGCCCGGCACCGGCTCGCCGCACGGCACCGAGGTGGCCCCCGGCCTGCTGGCCCCCTACCACCAGCACCTTTTCTGCGTCCGTCTCGACATGGCGGTCGACGGCCTGCACAACACCGTCGAGGAGATCGACGTCGTCCCCGTGCCGGCCGGCCCGGACAACCCCCAGGGCAACGCCTTCACCACCCGGACCACGGTCATCGCCGACAGCGCCGACGGCGGGCGGCTCGCCGACCCCACAACCGGCCGGCGCTGGCGGATCCTCAACCCCGCCTCCCGCAACCGCATGGGGCAGCCCGTCGCCTACACCCTCGTACCGCAGCCGGGGCCCGTCCTGCTCGCCCGGCCCGGCTCGCCGGTCGCCCGGCGCATGGCGTACGGCACCAAGCACCTGTGGGTCACCCGGCACCGCGCCGACCGCCGCTACCCGGCCGGCGAATACCCCAACCAGCACCCCGGCGACGGCGGCCTGCCGCAGTGGACCACCGGCGGCGAATCCCTGGAGAACACCGAGCTGACCGTCTGGCACACCTTCGGCCCCACCCACCTGCCGCGGCTGGAGGAATGGCCGGTGATGCCGGTCGAGCCCACCGGCTTCACCCTCAAGCCCACCGGCTTCTTCGACCGCAACCCGGCCCTGGACCTGCCCCGCGAGACCCCCGGCGGCCACTGCGCCCCGTAGGGGCGCTGTACGTTCTTCGCCGCGGGGCACCACCGGGCCCCGTAGGGGCGCGGGGAACTGCGCGACAAGCCACGACGCGCCCGCAGATGGGGTGCCGCGCTTCGCCCCCGGCGCGTCGACTGCAGGCCGTCGCTGGCT
>NZ_JBFAPE010000023.1:0-109630 GCF_040675615.1 Streptomyces sp. NPDC049585
GTTTTTTTTTTTTTGTTTTTTTTTTTATTTGTTTTTTGCTTTACTTTTTTTTTTTTGGGGGGGGGGGGGGGGGGCCGCGCGGGGGGGGGGGGGGGGGGGGGGGGGCCCCCCCCCCCCCCCCCGCCGCCTATGCGCAGGTAGCCCAGGCGGTCGTACTGCCGGCCGGCCACCGATCCCTGCAGGCGCAGGACGACCTTGTTCCAGCGGTCGCCGCAGCGCTCGGGGGGCGCGTAGGTGCTCTTGTAGGGCGTGTAGTCGCGGAATGCGGTCTCGGCCACGGTGACCGTGCACGAGGTCGTGCCGGGCGTGGCCACCGGCGGACCGGCGGTGACCGGGTCGTGCCAGTCGGTGCCGAACTCGGCGGGGGCCGCGGTGGCCTGGCCGGTGCTCAGCAGCAGGGCGGCGGTGACGGCGCACAGTACCTGGAGCAGTCGTCTCATGGGGCAGGAGTGAAGCGCTTTGCCGCGGGGCGCACCAGTACTCCACCGGCCCGAGTGCCATCCGGCCTCCTTTGGCCCGAATCGCACGGCCGCCGCCGCCCGGCGATCCGCAGGCGTGGAAAACCAGTTGAAACAGGGCGCGCGGGCGGGCCAGCCTGGCACGACTCCACCCGTCCCCTGCGAACTCGGAATCCCATGCAGATTCGCGATCTTCCGTACACCGATCCCGGCCGACCGGACGTCCGGTCCGGACCGCGCTTCCTGGTATGGCTGGGGCGCGGTCAACTCGGCGGCCAGCTCAAGGCGGTGCTCTGGGGCACGGTGCACATGGCCTCCGTCGCCCTCTTCCCGGTGGCCGTGGGCCTGGCCGTGCAGGCGGTCGTGGACCGCTCGGGCGGCCGCCTGGTGGCCTCCGGCGGCCTGATGCTGCTGCTCGGCGCCCTCACCACGCTCGGGGACACCATGCTGCACCGGGTGGCCGTCACCAACTGGATCCTGGCCGCGGCCCGCGTGCAGCAGCTCCTGGCGCGCAAGGCGGCCGAGTTGGGTGCGGCGTTGACCCAACGCGTGGCGGCCGGCGAGGTGGTGGCCGTCTCGACGGGCGACGTGGAGAAGATCGGCTGGTTCGTCGAGGCGTTCTCCCGCTTCACCGCAGCCGCCTTCACCACCGTGGTGTTGTGCGCGGGACTGGTGATCTACCAGCCGGTCCTGGGCGGTCTGATCGCCCTGGGCGTGCCCCTGCTGGTGCTGGCCGTGCTGCCGTTGCTGCCGCCGGCGACCGCGCGGGCGGACGCCCAGCGCGACAAGGCCGGTTACGCCACCGAGCTGGCCTCGGACACCGTGGCGGGGCTGCGGGTGCTGCGGGGCATCGGCGGCGAGGAGCTGTTCCTGGAGCGCTACCGCCGTGCCTCGCAGGAGGTGCGGTCGGCGGCCGTGCACAGCGCCCGGATGTGGGCGCTGATCGCCGCCGTCCAGGTGGTGCTGCCGGGACTGCTGCTGATCGCAGTCGTCTGGTACGGGGTGCACCTGGTGCAACAGAACACGATCGGCGTCGGCGAACTGGTCACGGTCTACGGCATCGTCACCTTCCTGCTCTTCCCTCTGCGGCAGTTCGAGGAGATCGCCCAGGCGTACTCCTTCGCGCTGCCCTCGGCCCGGCGTGCCGTCAAGGTGCTGGGTCTGCAACGCCCGGCGGCCTCCACGCAGGGGCAGCCGTCCGCCCCGGTGGGGGACGCCGCGCTCCGCGGCGATCTGTACGACCCCGTCACCGGTCTCCTCGCCCCCGCCGGGCGGCTGACCGCGGTGGTGTGCGGCGACCCGGATGCCGGCGGCCGCCTGGCCGCCCGGCTCGGCGGGCACGCCACCGGCACCGGCACCGGGGAGCAGCCCTCCGTGCTGCTGGGCGGGGTGGCGCTGGACGAGGTGCCGCTGCCGGCGGCCCGGGCGGCGGTGCTCGTCCAGGACAAGGACCCGGTGCTGCTGTCGGGCACGCTCGCCGAGCTGCTGGACGTGCCCTCCTCGGGCGCGGTGACCGCCGAGGAGGCCCTGACCGCCGCACAGTGCGACGACGTGCTGGCCTCGCTCGTGCGCTCGTCGGCCCTTCCGGCCGGCGCCCGCGGCGATGCGATGGCGGCCCGCATCACCGAGCGCGGGCGCTCGCTGTCGGGCGGCCAGCGGCAGCGGCTCGCCCTGGCCCGCTCGCTGGTGACCGACCCCGAGGTGCTGGTGCTCGACGAGCCGACCTCGGCCGTGGACGCCCACACCGAGGCACGCGTCGCCGACGGGGTGCGGGCCCTGCGCCGGGGGCGGACGACGGTGGTGTTCACCTCCAGCCCGCTGGTGCTCGACCGGGCGGACCGGGTCGTCTTCGTCCACGAGGACGGCGTGGCCGCCGTCGGTACGCACACGGAACTGGTGGACACCCACCCGGCGTACCGCGACGTCGTCACCCGCCGGACGGACGACGAGGACGACGGGGCCGACGAGACCGCCGGTGATCCGGCCGACGAGCGCGAACAGATAGGGGAATCGGCATGATCGGCGCAGCACCGCCACAGTACGACCCGGCCGCACCGGAGTCGGCGACGACCCTGCCGGTCGCCGGGCCGGCCACGGTACGGGCGTATGTGCGGGCCCTGCTCAGCCGGCACCGCCGGGCCTTCGTGGTGCTGGTGAGCGCCAACGCGGTCGCCGTCGTCGCCTCCATGGCGGGCCCGTACCTGCTGGGCGGGCTGGTCGACGAGCTGTCCGCGGGCGCGCGGGACCTCCACCTGGGCCGGACCATCGCCCTGTTCGGCTTCGCCCTCGCCGTCCAGACGCTCTTCACCCGCATGGTGCGGCTGCGCGGCGCGGTGCTCGGCGAGCGGATGCTGGCCGACCTGCGCGAGGACTTCCTGGTGCGCTCGGTCGCGCTGCCGCCGGGCGTCCTGGAGCGGGCGGGCACCGGTGACCTGCTCTCGCGGATCACCACCGACATCGACCGGCTGGCCGAAGCCATGCGCGAGGCCGTGCCGCAGCTGGCGATCGGCTTCGTGTGGGCCGCTCTGCTGCTCGGGGCGATGACGGTCACGGCGCCGCCGCTCGCGCTGTCGCTGCTGGTGGTCCTGCCGCTGCTGATCGCCGGCTGCCGTTGGTACTTCCGGCGGGCCCCCGCCGCCTACCGCTCGGAGGCCGCGGGCTATGCCGCCGTCGCCGCGGCGCTGGCCGAGACGGTCGACGCCGGCCGCACCGTCGAGGCGCACCGCCTGGGCGGGCGGCGCGTGGCCCTGTCCGACCGGCGCATCACGGAATGGACCGGGTGGGAGCGCTACACGCTCTGGCTGCGCTCGGTGCTCTTCCCGGTGGTCAACGCCACGCATTTCCTGCTGATGGGCGCCGTGCTGCTCATCGGCGGGTTCTGCGTGCTGCACGACTGGATGTCGGTGGGCGAGCTCACCACCGGCGCGCTGCTGGCGCAGATGCTCGTCGAGCCGCTCGGGCTGATCCTGCGCTGGTACGACGAGCTGCAGGTGGCCCAGGTGGCGCTGGCCCGGCTGGTGGGGGTGCAGGAGATCGAGCCGGGGGCCGGTGACGAGAAGGTGCGCCCCGACGGCCGCGACGTCGCCGCCGACCGGGTCCGCTTCGGCTACACGGCGGGCGCGGACGTGCTGCACGAGGTCTCCCTCGCGGTGCGGCCGGGCACCCGGGTGGCCCTGGTGGGCCCGTCGGGTGCGGGCAAGTCCACGCTGGGCCGGCTGCTGGCGGGCATCTACGCCCCCAGGGAGGGGAGCGTGACGCTGGGCGGGGCGGAGCTGTCGCGCATGCCCACCGAGCGGGTGCGCCGGCACGTGGCGCTGGTCAACCAGGAGCACCACGTCTTCGTGGGCTCGCTGCGCGACAACCTGCTGCTGGCCCGGACCGGCGCCGGTGACGAGGAGCTGTGGGCGGCGCTGGCGGCGGTGGACGCCGACGGCTGGGCCCGGTCCCTGGCGGAGGGCCTGGAGACGGAGGTCGGATCGGGCGGGCTCGCGCTGACCCCGGCGCAGGCCCAGCAGGTCGCACTCGCCCGGCTGGTGCTGGCGGACCCGCACACGCTGGTGCTGGACGAGGCGACCTCGCTGCTCGACCCGCGCGCGGCCCGGCACCTGGAGCGTTCGCTGGGCAAGGTGCTCCGGGGCCGGACGGTGGTGGCGATCGCGCACCGGCTGCACACCGCGCACGACGCCGATGTGATCGCGGTCGCGGAGAACGGCCGGATCAGCGAGCTGGGCTCGCACGACGAGCTGGTCGCCGCCGACGGCGCGTACGCAGCGCTGTGGCGCTCCTGGCACCGCTAGGCCGTGTCCGGCGGATCATGCAGTGCCCCGTAAGGGGCGCGGGGCGCCCGGGTGTCTGTCCGGACGGTGCCGACCGGCGGGCGGGTGGTCAGCGGGTGGTCAGCCCAGGTTCAGGGCCGCCAGGCCGCCGGCACCGCCGAGCAGCAGGAAGGCCGGCATGAGGATCTTGGTTTCGACGCGGCTGCCGGCGCGGAAGCGCAGGGACTTCGGCGGGCCGAGGGGGTACCAGCGCTTGCGGGCGATGGGCAGCGGCCACAGGATCGGGCAGCCGGAGACCGTCAGGGCGTCCCCGATGTCGTGCACGAGGGCGCCCAGGACGATGGGCAGGCCCAGCCACAGGTACTGCTGGCCGTCGCCGGTCAGCAGCCAGCCGGCGCCGTTGCCCGGCCGGTCCAGCTCCCCGGCCAGGATCCAGGCCCCGGTCGCACCCAGCAGCCAGACCAGGACGTCGCTGGAGGTGCGGGCCGCCCGCCACAGCAGCCCCTCGACGGCGAGCACCAGATGGACGAAGAGGATGCCGAGGACGGCCCAGCGGCCCCCGGTCGCCGCCAGCACGGAGGCTCCGGCCCCGATGAGCAGGGCCCACAGCGCGGTGTGGGTCAAGGTGCGGTGGCCGCCGCTGCGGCGGGGGTCCGCCTTGGTCCGGGTCGCCTTGTAGACGGCGTACGAGAGCTTGTCGATGATCTCGCACAGGATCCGGGATATCGGGCCGAAGGACCGCGATATCGTCGCCGACTTGTGGTCCAGGTCCGGGGCCAGGGCGGCGCCGGCGCAGATGAGCGTCCCGACGACGAGCACCGGCCAGGGCATCGGATGCCCGGTTGCGGCCGCTGCGGCCCCCACGCCCAGCCAGGCTGCCGCTCCGGAGAGCGAGTGCGCCGGTCCCATCATGGTCGTTCCACCCCTTCGCCGGCCCGCGCGGGGCCTTTCTGACGCGCTGTCGGCGACTCAGGGTAACGTCCGGATGATCAACGCCGGAACGGCCGGTTGCCTGATCGGGGCCCGGGCCAGGCACTATGGTGGCGTGACCCTTATCGATCAGATGCCGAGCCATGCCGACCCCGACGCCCTCTTCGAAGCGTTCTCGACCTGGGCCGAGGAGCGGGGCATCTCGCTGTACCCCGCCCAGGAGGAGGCGCTGATCGAGGTGGTCTCCGGGGCGAATGTGATCCTGTCCACACCGACGGGCTCGGGCAAGAGCCTGGTGGCGGCCGGGGCGCACTTCACCGCGCTGGCCAACGACCAGGTGACCTTCTACACGGCCCCCATCAAGGCGCTGGTGTCGGAGAAGTTCTTCGACCTGTGCAAGATCTTCGGCACCGAGAACGTCGGCATGCTCACCGGCGACGCCTCGGTCAACGCCGACGCCCCGGTCATCTGCTGCACCGCCGAGGTGCTCGCCTCGATCGCGCTGCGCGACGGCAAGGACGCCGACATCGGCCAGGTCGTCATGGACGAGTTCCACTTCTACGCCGAGCCCGACCGCGGCTGGGCCTGGCAGATCCCGCTGCTGGAGCTGCCGCAGGCGCAGTTCGTGCTGATGTCGGCGACGCTGGGCGACGTCACGCGCTTCGAGGAGGACCTCAGCCGGCGCACGGGCCGGCCGACGGCGGTGGTCCGCTCGGCCACCCGCCCGGTGCCGCTGTCCTACGAGTACCGCGCGACGCCGCTGACCGAGACGCTCACCGAGCTGCTGCAGACCCAGCAGGCCCCGGTGTACATCGTGCACTTCACCCAGGCCGCCGCGGTGGAGCGGGCGCAGGCGCTGATGAGCATCAACATGTGCTCGCGCGAGGAGAAGGACAAGATCGCCGAGCTCATCGGCAACTTCCGCTTCACGACCAAGTTCGGCCGTAATCTCTCGCGCTTCGTGCGCCACGGCATCGGCGTGCACCACGCCGGCATGCTGCCGAAGTACCGGCGCCTGGTGGAGCGGCTGGCGCAGGCGGGCCTGCTGAAGGTGATCTGTGGGACGGACACGCTCGGCGTGGGCGTGAACGTCCCGATCCGCACGGTTTTGTTCACCGCGTTGACCAAGTACGACGGCCAGCGGGTGCGCACCCTGCGGGCGCGGGAGTTCCACCAGATCGCGGGCCGCGCCGGCCGGGCGGGCTTCGACACGGCGGGCTTCGTCGTCGCGCAGGCGCCCGACCACGTCGTCGAGAACGAGAAGGCGCTGGCGAAGGCGGGCGACGACCCCAAGAAGCGTCGCAAGGTGGTGCGCAAGAAGGCGCCCGAGGGCTTCGTGAACTGGACGGAGAACACCTTCGAGAAGCTCATCGCCTCCGAGCCGGAGCAGCTCACCTCCCGTTTCAAGGTCACCCACGCCATGCTGCTGGCGGTCATCGCCCGGCCCGGCAACGCCTTCGAGGCGATGCGGCGTCTGCTGGAGGACAACCACGAGCCGCGCCGGAACCAGCTGCGGCACATCCGCCGGGCGATCGCCATCTACCGCTCGCTGCTGGACGGCGGGGTGGTCGAGCGGCTGGAGGAGCCCGACGCCGAGGGCCGCATCGTGCGCCTGACGGTGGACCTGCAGTCGGACTTCGCCCTCAACCAGCCCCTGTCGACCTTCGCACTGGCCTCCTTCGAGCTGCTGGACCCCGAGTCCCCCTCGTATGCGCTGGACATGGTCTCGGTGGTGGAGTCGACGCTGGACGACCCGCGCCAGATCCTGATGGCGCAGCAGAACAAGGCGCGTGGCGAGGCCGTGGCCGAGATGAAGGCGGAGGGCGTCGAGTACGAGGAGCGCATGGAGCGGCTGATGGACGTCACCCATCCCAAGCCGCTGGAGGAGCTGCTGTCGCACGCCTACGGGCTCTACCGCAAGAGCCACCCGTGGGTGGGCGACCACCCGCTGTCGCCGAAGTCCGTGGTGCGCGACATGTACGAGCGGGCGATGACGTTCACGGAGTTCGTCGCCCACTACGACCTCGCGCGCACCGAGGGCATCGTGCTGCGGTACCTGGCGAGCGCGTACAAGGCGCTGGAGCACACCGTTCCCGACGACCTGAAGTCCGACGACCTGCAGGACCTGATCGCCTGGCTGGGCGAGATGGTGCGCCAGGTCGACTCCAGCCTGCTGGACGAGTGGGAGCAGCTGGCGAACCCGTCGGAGGAGTCCGCCGAGGAGGCGCGCGAGCGCGCCGACCAGGTGCAGCCGGTCACCACCAACGCGCGGGCCTTCCGGGTGCTGGTGCGCAACGCGATGTTCCGCCGCGTCGAGCTGGCCGCCCTGGACAAGGTGGAGGAGCTCGGCGCGATGGACGCCGACTCCGGCTGGGACGAGGAGCGCTGGGCGGCGGCCATGGACGCCTACTGGGACGAGTACGAGGAGCTGGGCACCGGCCCGGATGCGCGCGGCCCGAAGCTGCTGCGGATCGAGGAGCGGCCGCAGGACGGGCTGTGGCGCGTCCGCCAGACCTTCGCCGACCCCAACGGCGACCACGACTGGGGCATTTCGGCCGAGGTGGATCTCGTGGCCTCGGACGAGGAGGGCCGGGCCGTCGTGCGTGTGACGGACGTCGGCCAGCTCTGACGTCGGCGTCCGGCGCCCGTGGCGGTGCAGCCCGAGCAGCACCGCCACGGCGCTCACGCCCGGCCGCGCAGCCATGACCACAGCCCCCTGCGCCGGGCCGGCGCGCCGGCCGGCTCCCCTGCCCCGGGCCCGTCCGGCGGCGCCGGCGCGGCCCGCTGCGCATGCCCGTCCGCTCCCCGGCCCGTCGCGTCGCCGGCCTGCGGCGGCGCGGGCGGTGGCCCTCCGGCGCGGGCCTCGGCCAGCGCGGCGGCCAGGCGGTGGCGGTAGTGGTCCCGCTCGTCGGGGTCGGCGGCCAGGACCAGGCGGGCGGTGACCTCGCCGGCGGCCCGCGCCCCGGGCCGGGCCCGGGCGAGGACCGGCCGCAGGGCCTCCAGGCACGCCCTTTCCCGTGCGTCCGCCGCGGCGCTCGCCACGTCGGCGGTCTCCAGCACCGCCGCGACGGCGGCCGCCCGCTGCCAGGGCCCGGTGGCCGCGGCCGTCAGCTGGGCGACGCGGCGGGCGCGCCAGCCGCGCGGGCGCCGGTCGGGCTGTTCCTCCAGTGCCTGGCGCAGCGGTGCGGGGATCCGGCCGGACAGCAGATCCGGGCTCGCCTCCGCGAAGTCGACCAGCTCGCTCGCGAGGTAGTGCCAGACCACGACGCGATAGCGGTTGACGTAGAACTTCACGGGCGTGAAGCATCCGGCGCGGGCGAGACGGGTGAAGCGGGCCGCGCCGATCGCCAGCAACTCGGCACCCTCGGCCGTGCCCACGGTCCACAGCCGGCTGCGCAGGGCCTCGGGGAAAACGGTGGCGGATCTGTGCCGCTCGATCTCCGCGCGGCTCACGCGCAGCCCGTCGCCGGCGGTCCGCACCTCCCCCAGCTGCACGGCCAGCTCGAACTCCCGCGAGCCGAGCCCCAATTCCCGCGCGGCCCGCGCGAAGGGAACCTCCGCCCGCACCCGACCCTGCCGTGCCTCGTGCCGCTGCACTTCGCGGCCGGCCTGCTCCTGCTGCACCGCCATGACGCCTCCCCGCCACCGTTCCATCACGGACAGTGACGACATTAGCGCGGGCGGGTACGGCCCGGGCAAGCCTGTGGATAACTTCGGTGCGGCTGATGTTCCCGCAAGTCAGCGGCTCGTCGGCCGGTCTTTGCCGACGCGGTTGGCCAGCAGCGTCATCTCGTACGCGATCAGTCCGATGTCGGCTTCGCCGTCCCCGAGCACACACAGGCACCCGTCGGCCCCGGCGGCCGTGACGAACAGAACCCCCTGGTCGAATTCGACCATCGTCTGCCGCACCTCGCCCGCCCGGAACTGCCGTCCGGTGCCCCGGGCCAGGCTGTGCAGCCCGGACGCGACCGCCGCCAGGCGCTCGGCGTCCTCCCTGCTCAGGCTTGCACTCGCCCCGGTGACCAGCCCGTCGCTGGAGAGCACCAGGGCGTGGCGTATCTCCCCGACGCGCTCGGTCAACTCGTCCAGCACCCCGTCGAGTCCCTTGCCGCTCGTCATGCGCCGCCTCCCCGTTGCGCGATGTCCCCGTGGGTGTCCCCGTGACTGCCGTGCCAGCCTTGCCCACCCGCGCGCCCACGGCAACCCGCCCCCGCTCGTCGGTACATGCCAGGGGCTTGGTCACACCGGCCCCACCGAATATGCACGCGAGGCGCCCGGAATGTGCACGCGGGGTTCAACTCCACGACCGGCGGGCACACTTGAACGACCGCAGGTATGGCCGCTCACGGGGGCAGGTGATCCGCGTGTTCGACAAACTCCGCAAACGCATCGAGGTGGTGCGGCAACCACCCGCGCCCCGCCCGCCGACCGCCAGGCGGCACAACCTCTTCGAGGCGGCGGCGGCCTACGTCGCCGCCTGCGCCGAGAACGACCACGACAGGAGCCTGGAGGCGGCCCGTTGGGTCTCGCCGGAGGCCCTGAGCTTCGGCGTGAACGAGCTCGCCTGCCGGGCCGTCATCGCCCTCGCGCGCGAGCGCGACCAGTCACCGCAGGCCGTGGCCCGTTCGCTCATGGGCCTGCCGACCGCCTAGCCCCCCACTGCGGCACCGCAGGTCCCTGGCGTCGCGCCCCGCTCCGCGGCCGTTCGCGAGCCCGTCACCTTGAAGTCGTGCCCATGCCAGCACGCGCTCCTACGCTGCCCCCACGTCAGCGAACTCCCCCCACTCCCCCTGCCCGGAGGTGCGCCCGTGCACGCCATAGCCGGTCCCCGCCGTCCCCGACTTCCCCGACCTTCCCGCCTTCGCCGGCGCCACGCCGTCGCCCTCGCCACGGCCCTCGGCCTCGCGGCGGCCTCCCCTCTGCTGTGGGCCCCCGACTCCGCCGCCGCGACCGCCGTGCCCACGCCCGACCACGTCGTGGTCGTCGTGTTCGAGAACCACGCCTACGACCAGGTCATCGGCAGCTCCAGCGCCCCGTACATCAACACGCTGGCCAAGGACGGCGCGAACCTGACCGCCTCCTACGCCGAGACGCATCCCAGCCAGCCCAACTACTATGCGCTGTTCTCCGGCGACACCCAGGGCGTCACCGACGACAGCTGCGTGGACCCCGGCTTCAGCGACGCGCCGAACCTCGCCTCCGAGCTCCTCGACGCGGGCAGAACGTGGGCGAGCTACAACGAATCGCTGCCCGCCGAGGGCTCCACGACGTGCAGCAGCGGCAAGTACCGCCAGAAGCACAACCCCTGGTTCGGCTTCTCCAACGTGCCCACCAGCAGCGCGCACACCTTCTCGGCCTTCCCCCGCGACTACTCCGCCCTGCCCGCGGTCTCCTTCGTCGTGCCGAACCTGTGCAGCGACATGCACGACTGCTCCATCGGCACCGGCGACACGTGGCTGAAGAACAACCTCAAGGGCTATGCCGACTGGGCGAAGACGCACAACAGCCTGCTGCTGATCACCTTCGACGAGGACAACCGCCTCAGCGGCAACCGCATCCCCACCGTCCTGTACGGCGAGCCCGTCAAGGCGGGCGCCACCTCCGGCACCACCTACAACCACTACGACGTGCTGCGGACGCTGGAGAGCATGTACGGCCTGCCGCACGCCGGCAACGCCGCCGGCGGCAAGGACATCACCGGGATCTGGAACGGCTGACCGTGTACCTCGCGGACAGCCGCACCACCCCACCCGCCGCCGGCCGGGAATCCGCCCCCGGCCGGCGGCGGGCCGCCGTGCCCGCGACGGTCCTCGCGCTGGGTACCGTCAGCCTGATCACCGACGTCTCCTCCGAGATGGTCGGCGCCGTCCTGCCGCTGTACCTGGTCACCGGACTGGGCCTGACCCCGCTCGGCTTCGGCCTGCTGGACGGCGTCTACAACGGCGCGGGCGCCCTCGTCCGCCTCCTCGGCGGCCGGATCTCCGACGGGCGCGCCGGCGGCCACAAGACCGTGGCCGCCGCCGGCTACGGACTGTCGGCGCTGTGCAAGCCGCTGCTGCTCCTCGTGCACAGCATGCCGCTGATCGGTGCCGTCCTGGCCGCGGACCGCGCGGGCAAGGGGCTGCGCACCGCGCCGCGCGACGCGCTGATCTCGCTGTCCTGCGAACCCGCGGCCCGTGGCCGCGCCTTCGGCGTGCACCGCGCGATGGACACGGCCGGCGCGCTGCTGGGGCCGCTGCTGGCCTTCGTGATCCTGCGCGCGGGGGCGGACGGGTTCGACGCCGTCTTCACCGCGAGCGCGTGCATCGCCGTGCTCGGCGTGGTCGTCCTCGTCCTGTTCGTCCCCGCGCACACCGGCGGGGCCGGCGACCCGCGCGGCGCGGCGGCCCGCACCGGAGCCCGGGAGCTGCTGCGTCTGCCCGCCGTGCGCCGGCTCACCGGCTGTGCGGTGCTCCTGGGCCTGACCACCGTGAGCGATTCCTTCCTCTACCTCACCCTGCAGCGCCGACTGCACCTGCCGGAGGCGTGGTTCCCGCTGCTGCCGCTGGGTACCGCCACGGTGTTCCTGCTGCTGGCCGTTCCCCTGGGTGCGGTGGCCGACCGCTGGGGACGGCGCCGCCTGTTCCTGTGCGGCCATCTCGCCCTGCTCACCGCGTACGCCGTGCTCCTGCTCGCCCCGCCGGGCGCCTCCCTGGTGACGGTCTGCTGCGTCCTGGTCCTGCACGGCGGCTTCTACGCGGCCACCGACGGGGTGCTGGCCGCCGCCACCGCCGACGCCGTGCCGCGGCAGGCTCGTGGCAGCGGCCTGGCCGTCGTGCAGACCGGTCAGGCCCTCGCCCGCTTCGCGTGCTCGATCGCCTTCGGCGCGGCCTGGACGGCCTGGGGCGAGCGCACGGCCCTGGCCGCGGGCGCCGCCGGGCTGGGCGCGGCCACCGTCCTGAGCGCACGGCTGCTGCGCCCCTCCTCCGCCGGGATTCCTCCCATCGCACCGGAGAGCGCCCGTTGACCCGAACGCACCGGATCCTGATCCTGCTGGCCACCGTGCTCGTCCTGGCCGGCGTCGCGATCGGGGTCACGCTCCACGCCGCCGGCCGCGCGGCCGAGAAGGACCGGCCCCGCGCGGGCGGGCCCGCCGTGCACCCGGGCGAGGTCACCTTGGACGCGCCGGGTCGCAGCGTCTTCCGCAACATGGCCTGGGGCCCGCACCGTGACGAGGTCGCCTCGGTCCCCACGGCCGATCCCACGGGGGCGCGCACTTCCTCCGGTGTCCGCTGTCTGCGCTTCCATGCGGCGGCCGGTACCGGGATCTGCCTGCAGTCCGTGCGCAACGGTCTGCGGGACGACTACCGTGCCGTCCTCCTCGACGCGCACCTGCGCGAGCTGCGGCGCTACGATCTCGCCGGCATCCCGACCCGTGCCCGCGTCTCCCCCGACGGCCGCGCCGCGGCATGGACGGTCTTCGTCAGCGGCGACTCCTACGCCGGCACCGCCTTCTCGACCCGCACGTCCGTCCTCGACACGCGCACCGGCGAACTGGACGGCGACCTGGAGACGTACCGGTTCCTGCTGGACGGCCGGCAGCACCGGGCGGCCGACATCAACGTGTGGGGCGTGACGTTCGCCGACGCCCGGCACTTCTACGCCACCGTCGCCACGGGCGGCAGGACGTACCTGGTCGACGGCGACCGCACGGCCCGTACCCTGCGCGCCCTGCACGAGAACGTCGAGTGCCCGTCGCTGTCCCCCGACGGCACGCGCATCGCCTACAAGAAGCGCGTCGAGGGCGCCCCGGCGGACGCACCCTGGCGGCTGTACGTGCTGGACCTGCACACGATGCGGGAGACGGCGACCGCCGAGCGGCGCAACGTCGACGATCAGGCCGTCTGGCAGGACGCGCACACCCTGGTCTACTCCCTGCCCGGCGACTTCGGCTCGGACCTGTGGACCGTAGCGGCCGACGGCTCGGGGCGTTCCCGGCTGCTGATGAAGGCCGCGCTGGCCCCGGCCTTCGCCGCGCCCGCTCCACGCCCCTGAGCGCACGTCATGTGACGCGCTTCACCCGCTGCTCGCGCGCATGTGCGGCGCTTCTCCTGTACCCTCGGGCGCTCCGAGCATCGCTAGTCAAATTTGAGGAGCAGTCCAACCTGTGGCTCCGTCCTCCGCCGTGACACCCGCCCACGTCTCCCTGCTCAGCCGCTGCCGGGCGGCCTTCCTGCCCGGCGACCCCGCTCGCACCGGACGCATCGCCTTCTGGCTGCCGGACGGCGAACCGCCCCTCGACCACGCCGCCTCCCCTCACGCCACGACCGAAGAGCTGACCGTCGCCGTCCCCGCCGGCGCGGACGTCACCACCACGACCGTACGCGCCACCGTGCTGCCGGTACGCGAGGCCCTGCCCGTGCTGACCCGCGCCCGCACCGCCGGCGGCGACGAGGCCGCCGCCTTCTGGGGTGCGGCCGCCGTGCTCGCCCTGCAGCTCGCCGCGCGCGGCCGGCTGCTGCCGGGCCTGAGCGAGGCCGGGTACGACACCTGGCAGGCGGGCCCGTTCGACGCCGAGGACGCGCGCCGCATCGCCGACCTGGCCGCCGCCATGCCGCCCGCCGCCCACGCCGTACCGCTCCCGCACACCGGCGCCGACCTCCTGCTGCCCGAACCGGGGCAGTTGCTGCGCTCCTTCCTCGACGCCGTCGCCGACGGCCTGCCGCGCTCCCCCGCCGCCCCGGCGGCCGCCGGCCACCGTGCCTTCACCGCGGCCGCCCCGCAGCGCCTTCGCCGCAGGCGGGGCGGGTCCGTGCCGGAAACGCCCGTGCGGCTCTCCCTGCGCGTCGAGGTCCTCGGCCTGACCGCGGCCGGCGCCAAGGGCGACGACGTGCAGGAGGCGGCTTTGCGCTTGCGGGTCGTGCCCCAGGTGCACGGCATCGCCGACCCGGCGCTGGTCGCCGACGCGGCGGACGTCTGGACGGGCGCGAGCGCCGCCGGTGCCGCCCTGGGCGCGGGCGCGCGGCCGACGGCCCTGCTCGCCCTGCGCCGCGCCGCTCACGCCTGGCCCGTGCTGCAGCCTCTGCTCGCGGACGCCGTGCCCGGTCCTCTCGACCTCGCCGACGAGGAGGTCACCGAACTGCTCGGCGCCGCCGCCACTGCCCTGGACCGGGCCGGCGTCGAGGTTCACTGGCCCAAGGAACTGGTCCGCGGCCTGACCGCGCGGGCCGTCGTCGGGCCGCCGGACGGCGAGGCCGGGCCGGCCTTCGACCGGTCCTCGGGACTGCCGCCGATGCTGTCCGCCGAGGCACTGCTGACGTTCAGCTGGCGATTCGCCGTCGGCGGCCGGGAGGTGAGCCGGCAGGAGCTCGACCGGCTGGCCGAGGCCAGCCGACCGGTGGTGCGCCTGCGCGACCAGTGGGTGCTCCTCGACCCGCAGGCCGTCCGCCGCGCCCGCTCCCGGCGCGACCGCAAGATGACGCCGGTCGAGGCGCTGGGTGTGGCCCTCGTGGGGCGCGCGGAGACCGCCGAGGGCGAGGAGCCGGTCGAGGTGGGGGCCACCGGCTGGCTGGCGGCGCTGCGCGAGCGCATCGCCGACCCGCAGGCCGCGACCGAGCCGTTCGCGCCGCCCGCCGCGCTCGCCGCCACCCTGCGCGACTACCAGCTGCGCGGCCTGGCCTGGCTGGACCGGATGACCTCGCTCGGCCTCGGCGCCTGCCTGGCCGACGACATGGGCCTGGGCAAGACCGTCACGCTCATCGCCCTGCACCTGCACCGCCAGACCCTGCCCGGCGGCGCCGGCCCGACCCTGGTGGTCTGCCCGGCCTCCCTCATGGGCAACTGGCAGCGGGAGATCGAACGTTTCGCCCCCGGCACGCCGGTGCGCCGCTTCCACGGCCCGGCCCGTGACCTCGGCGGCCTGGCCGAGGGCGAGTTCGTGCTCACCACGTATGGCACGATGCGGCTCGACGCCCGGCGGCTGGCCGGGACCGGCTGGGGCCTGGTCGTCGCCGACGAGGCGCAGCATGTGAAGAACCCCCGCTCGGCGACCGCCAGGGCGCTGCGCGGCATCGGCGGCGCCGCGCGCGTCGCGCTGACCGGCACCCCGGTGGAGAACAACCTCTCCGAACTGTGGGCGATCCTCGACTGGACGACCCCGGGCATCCTCGGCCCCCTGGACCGCTTCCGCAGGCGCCACGCGCGCGCCGCCGAGGGCGGCGACCAGCAGGCCGCCGAGCGGCTCGCGGCCCTCGTGCGCCCCTTCCTGCTGCGCCGGCGCAAGTGCGATCCGGGCATCGCACCGGAGCTGCCGCCCAAGACCGAGACCGATCACGTCGTCGCCCTCACCGAGGAGCAGGCCGGCCTGTACGAGGCGGTGGTACGGGAGTTGCTCGCCGAGGTGGCCGAGGCGGACGGCATCGAGCGCCGCGGGCTGATCGTCAAGCTGCTCACCGGCCTCAAGCAGATCTGCAACCACCCGGCGCAGTTCCTGAAGGAGGAGCCCGCCAAGAGGCGCCGCACCTCGATGCTCACGGGCCGCTCCGGCAAGGTGGAGCTCCTGGACGAGCTGCTGGACACGGCGCTCGCCGAAGGGGCGAGCGTGCTGGTGTTCACCCAGTACGTGCGGATGGCGCGGCTGCTGGAGCACCACCTCGCGGCACGCGGGCTGCCGTGCGCGCTGCTGCACGGCGGCACGCCGGTGGCGCGGCGCGAGGAGATGGTCCGCCGCTTCCAGGAGGGCGAGGTGCCGGTGTTCCTGTTGTCGCTGAAGGCGGCGGGCACGGGGTTGAACCTGACCCGTGCCGGGCACGTCGTGCACTTCGACCGCTGGTGGAACCCGGCCGTCGAGGCGCAGGCCACCGACCGTGCGTACCGCATCGGCCAGACGCAGCCCGTACAGGTCCACCGGTTCGTCGCCGAGGGCACCGTGGAGGACCGCATCGCGGAGCTGCTCTCGCGCAAGCAGGCACTGGCGGACGCGATCCTCGGCTCCGGCGAGGCGGCACTGACCGAACTGACGGACGCCCAGCTGGCGGAACTCGTGGCACTGAGGGGGACGGGACGATGACGGACGCAACGGCAAAAGAAGAGCGCGTCTTCGCGGCGCTGCCGCCCGTGTCCGGCGGGGTGTTCGCCCGCAGCTGGTGGGGGCGGGCCTGGCTGCAGGCGCTGGAGGACACGGCGCTGGACGGCGCGCAGGTCAAGGCCGGCCGCCGGTACGCCCGGGCGGGGGCGGTCGGCGCGATATCCGTACGGCCGGGTCGCGTCACCGCCCTGGTGCGCGACCGGGACGGCACTCCGCAGCGCGCGGACGTGCTCGTGCGGACGCTGCCGGCGGACGACTGGGAGCGGCTGCTGGAACTGGTGGCCGGCCGGGCCGGGTACACCGCCGCCCTGCTGGACCACGACCTGCCGCAGGGGCTGGCCGAGGACGCGGCGGCGAGCGGCTGCGAACTGCTGCCCGGCATCGGGGACCTGGAGGCCGAGTGCGCCTGCGAGGCCTGGGACCACTGCGCCCACACGGTGGCCCTGTGCCACCAGGTGGCGCGGTTGCTCGACGAGGACCCGTTCGTGCTGCTGTTGATACGCGGGCGCGCCGAGGCTGCGGTGCTGGACGGGTTGCGGGCGCGCAGCGCGCCCGCCGCCCGCGACGACGCGCCGGCCGCCGCGCCGGAGCCACCGGCGGGCGTATCGGCGCGTGAGGCGTTCGCGGGGCGCGCAGGGCTGCCCCCGCTGCCGGCTCCGCCCCCGGCGGTCGGGACCGCGGGCCGCCCGGTGCTGCTGAGCGTCACCGGCGCCGAGGACTCGACGGAGGTGGACCTGGAGGCGCTGGAGTTCCTGGCCGCCGTGGCCGCCGAGCGGGCCCGGCTGCTCCTGGCCGCGGCGCTGGCGCCGGGCCACGAGCTGACGCCGGTGCCCGCGCCGCCGGCGTTCGCGCAGGACCTGGCGCACCTGGCCGCCTCCGGCCCGCCCGGCCGCGTCGCCGCCCGCCTGGCGGCGGCCGGCTGACACCGGCGCGGGGCGTTGTCGATGTGCGGCTGCCGCCGCGTGGGCGCGACAAGCCACGGCGCGCCCGCAGGCAACGTGCTCCGCCCGGGCCTCGGGGGTGGCGCGTCGACTGCGGGCCGTCGGTGGCCGATCGCGCCCACGCGGCGGCAGCCGCACATCGGCACGCCCCGCGCCCCTGACGGGGCGCCCCGTCAGGAACTGCGCGACAAGCCACGACGCACCCGCAGACGGGACACCGCATGATCTGCCAGATTCGCCCTAAAGCCCGAATACGTCGGTCGGCAGGGAGCTCGGCAGGGACGTGGCCAGGCCCGAGGGCAGCGCCGAGGGGAATGCGGACGGGAATCCACTCGGCAGCCCGCTCGGCCACGTGGACGGCAAGCTGCTGGGCAGATCGCTGGGCAGCTCGCTCGGGAAACCGGACGGCAATCCGCTCGGCAGTCCGCTGGGTGCCCCGGAGGAGGCCGACGCGCCGGACGGACGGTGGTCCGGCGCGTTCCCCGTCCGGTCGGACAGGACCTTCACCGCGCCTGCGGCGAGCCCCGCCACCGCCACGAGCGCGACGACGACCAGGGCGACGCGCCGGCCGCCGCCCGGGCGCGGCGGGCCGGGCGGCCCGGCGGGGCCGAAGCCCCCGGGCGCGGGGCCGAAGCCACCGGGCGGCGGCCCCGGGGGCGGTCCGTACGGAGGTTGCCCGTACGGCGGTCCGTACGGCGGTCCCGGCGGGGGTGGAGTGGCCATGCAGCCAGCGTTCCCCGGGGCGCCCGGGGCGGCAGCGGGATGTGACCGTACCGGTACAGGCTTCGCTCCGGACGTCGACATTCCGCCATTCGCCCGGTCCGGCGCCGCGTGGCGCTACCGGGATAAATATCCGCTAACAGTACGATTCGACGGGTGACTGCCGAGATCACCCAGCTACGGGTCACCGACGCGAAGGCGAGGGCGGCACGCCTCCTGCTGGCGTACCGGCACGGCAACCAGGCGGCGTTCGACGACGCTCTGCCGACGCAGCCGTCGGCCGAGGAGGCGCGCGAGCTCGTGCGCGCGCTCGCCTGGGTCGCCAACGAGGCCGTGCACAAGGCGTACCGGCCCGACGTCGCCGACCGGGTGCTGCGGCACATCGTCCGGCGCGTGCCCGACGAACCGGGCTGGGTGGAGACGGACGAGGAGGCCGCACCGGATGTCGCAGTGCTGCTCGAATCCGTGTGGCGCGGGGACGCCGAGACGGTACGGGACCTGGTGCGCGCCACGCCCGACACCACCTTCGTGCTCGGCAAGCTCGTCCAGGCCGTGGCGCTGCTGCTGCCGTCGGTGCCGGCGCCGGCGATGCGCCGGGTGCTCACCCAGCTGCGCGCAGGAACGCCTCCAGGCCCGCCAGGTCGTCGGTGTTGAGGTAGTCGACGCCGGCGGCGAGCAGTTCCCGCCACAGCGCGTCGCGGGCCGGTCCGGGTGTGTCCGGCGTGGCCCAGAAGCGCACCGTGCGGTGCTCGGCGTGCGCGGCGGCCACGATGCGCCGCAGGGCGGCCCGCTCGCGGGCGGGCATCGGGCCCACGCCCTGCCAGGTGAAGTTCTTCGTCCAGTCGTCGCTGACCAGGGGGATGAAGGAGGCGGGCGGGCCGCCGAGGTCGGCCAGGCGGCCGTCGTAGAAGGCGTACCGCGTCCACTTGCGCTGCATCGGCTCGCGCGCGGCACGGTCGCCGGAGACCACAGCGGTGACGGCCGCGCGGCGGACGACCGCGCCGGAGGCCGAGCTGAGGATCGGGCGGTAGGGGCGCAGGTGCCTCTCGAGCGCCCGATAGGTGCTCGCGCCCTCGGTCTTGATGTCGATGAGCAGCTGCAGTGTCTGGTCGTGGCCGCGGTAGACGCGTCCGCCGTTGGCTCTGACGCGGTGCAGGAGCGGCTCCAGGTAGAGGGCTTCGAGGGTGCGCGAGGGGTCGAGGCCGGAGGCGTCGTGCGCGACGAGGAGCTGGTCGCCGACGAGCCAGATGTCCGCCTCGACGCTGTTGAAACCGTGGGCGAGCGCGTCGGTGAGCGGGTGGGGGTGGGCGTAGTCGTTGTGGGCGTGGGCGTGCGTGAGCGGCGCGCGGGAACACTCGGCGCGCCGTTCGACCGGGACGGCGGCGTACGCCGGACGGGTGAGGGATCCGGCGAGTACCCCTCCCAGGGACAGGACCACGGCTCGGCGCGTACGCGACATTTGACTGCCTCTCTGCGAGCGGACGGGCGAATAGGCGCAGGCTGCGCACACTGTCGCTGGTGAGTATCGAGGCCCGCAGGGCTGTTCGACAGAGGCGGGCGGAGAGTTGCCGGAGTGTATGCCGGTGCTTTTCCCGCCGTTCTACGGGGCATGGATAAGTCCCTTGCTACGTGACCGGGTTGACGAGACCTGCGGGGTGACGGTGGCTGGACGTGGACGCCGCGTGCGCGCGGTGCTGACGGTGCTGGTGACATGGTTCTCATGGGTCGGCGGGGGCACCGCGCACGCGGGGGCCGGCGAGCCCGCCGCCCCCCTGGTGCTGGAGAAGGCCTCCTCGGTGGCGCCCGGCGTGAGCTACCGGGGCTTCAAGGTGCGCGGCGCGCACGGGACGGCGTACGGGCACCTGCTCACCGTCGACCTGCGCAACCGGCGGGTCTCGGTGGACCTGCTGTACCCGGGCGCGGTGGCGGCCCGGGCCAAGATCTCCCAACTGGCCGACCGCGAGGGTGCGGTGGGCGGGATCAACGGCGACTTCTTCAACATCGCCGAGGCCCAGCACCCGGGCGTGGATGCCACGGGCGCGCCGGTGGGCCCGGCGATCGCGAGCGGACGGGCGCTCAAGGCCGCCGTGCCGGACGGACAGCGCTTCGGCCCGGCGCTGCCGCGCGGTGCGAGCACCGAGGACGTCCTGGCGGTGGGCACCGACGGGGTGGGCCGGCTGGAGGAGCTGGAGCTGGACGGGTCGGTGGAGACGCCCGACGACGATCTGCCGCTCAGCGGCTTCAACCAGTACGCCATCCCCGTCGACGGCATCGGGGCGTTCACCCCGGCCTGGGGGCGGGCCTCACGGCTGCGGTCGACCTGCGGCACGGACCGCGACCGGGGCGCGCGCTGCGCCCGCGAGACGTACGAGGTGACCGTGCGGGGCGGCAGGGTGTCCCGGACGGCGCGACGGCCCGGGAGCGGCCCGGTCCCCCGGGGCTCGGTGGTGCTGGTGGGGCGCGAGGGCGGGGCGCGCGACCTGCGCCGGCTGGAGGTCGGCGACCGGGTGTCGGTGGAGCAGCACCTCAGAGCGCGCCGCGCGGGGGCGCTGCGCTTCGCCATCGGCGGCTTCCCCGTCCTGCGCGACGGCCGGCCGCTGCGGGGCCTGGATGCGACGACGCCGGCGGTGCGCACGGCGGCGGGCCTGGCGGACGACGGGCACCGGCTGTACCTGCTGGCGCTGGACGGCGGCGCGGCCTGGCGGCCGGGCCTGACCGTGGCCGAGCTGGCGCGCACCCTGGACCGGCTGGGGGCGGACGACGCGTTCAACCTCGACGGCGGCGGGTCCTCGACCCTGGTCACCAAGGGCCCGCACGACCGGCACGCCGTGGTGCGCAATCACCCCTCGGGGGGCGCGGAACGGCCGGTGCCCAATGGGATCGGAGTTTTTGTCCGACGGTGATACCACCGGTCAATCCCATCCTTTTGAGTGATCGCCACGGCACAATCCCACTGCTAGCTTCGCTGGGGGCCCGCGGGAATTTCCCTCCGCGGGCCGGTAACGGTCAGTTCTCTCTTGGCCAGTTCCCGACGGGATGGGTGGGCATTCGCTTATGACGACGTCAGTGGAGACCGGGGCGGGCACGGAGAATCCACCGGACCGGCTGAGTCTGGGTACGGAGGCCGCCCGGAATCTGGCGACCACGACAAAGTCCGTGCCGCAGATGCAGGGCATCACCTCCCGGTGGCTGCTGCGCCTGCTGCCGTGGGTCCAGCTCTCCGGCGGCACCTACCGGGTCAACCGGCGGCTGACGCACACCCTCGGCGACGGCCGGGTGGAGTTCTTCACCACCGGCGCCGAGGTCCGGGTCATCCCCGCGGAGCTCGGCGAGCTGCCGCTGCTGCGCGGCTTCTCGGACGCCGAGGTGCTCCAGACGCTGGCGGACCGCTTCACCCAGCGCGAGTTCGCGCCCGGCGAGCTGGTGGTGGAGGCGGGGCGCCCGGCGGACCAGGTGGTGCTGATCGCCCACGGCAAGACGGAGAAGGTGCACGACGGCGCGTACGGCGAGCCGGCCGTCCTCGGCGTGTTCGCCGACGGCGGCTACTTCGGCGACCAGGCGCTGGCCGCGGGCCAGGAGGGCAACTGGGACTTCACCGTGCGGGCGGTGACCGCGTGCACGGTGCTGACCCTGCCGCACCAGGCCTTCCACGAGGTGCTGGACGGCTCCCCCGCCCTGCGCTCCCACGTCGAGGCGTACCGGACGCGGACCACCCGCCCGCACAACGAGCACGGCGAGGCGGCCATCGACGTCGCCTCCGGCCATGTGGGCGAGCCGGCGCTGCCCGGTGTCTTCGCCGACTACGAGCCCGCCCCGCGCGAGTACGGCCTGAGCGTGGCGCAGACGGTGCTGCGGGTGCACACCCGCGTCGCCGACCTCTACAACGAGCCCATGAACCAGCTCGAACAGCAACTCCGCCTGACCATCGAGGCCCTGCGCGAACGCCAGGAACACGAGATGATCAACAACCGCGAGTTCGGGCTCCTGCACAACGCCGACCTCAGCCAGCGCATCCACACCCGCAGCGGCCCGCCCACCCCCGACGACCTCGACGAACTGCTCGCGACGGTCTGGAAGGACCCCGGGTTCCTGCTGGCGCACCCGCGCGCCATCGCCGCCATCGGCCGCGAGTTCAACCGCCGGGGCGTCTACCCGGACAGCACCGAGATCGGCGGGCACAACCTCCCCGCCTGGCGCGGGGTGCCGATCTTTCCCTGCAACAAGATCCCCGTCACCGAGAACGGCGTGAGCTCCATCCTCCTGATGCGCACCGGGGAGGAGTCGCAGGGTGTCATCGGGCTGCATCGCACGGGAATTCCCGACGAATACCAGCCCAGCCTTTCGGTGCGCTTCATGGGAATCAGCGACCAGGCGATCATCTCCTATCTGGTGAGCGCCTACTACTCGGCGGCGGTCCTGGTGCCGGACGCCCTGGGAATTCTCGAGAACGTCGAGATCGGGCACTGACAGCCGCGCATTCCGGTGCCACCGCAACGGCCGGGCGGGCCCATGGTCATGGGCGACAGCCGCCGCCCGGCTCTTGCGGACGCCCCGCTCCGGGGCCGCCCTCGGCAGCACGTTTTCCCGCAGCACGTTCGCAGCACGTTCCCCGCATGTTCCTCACAGATGGGTGATCACCGCACATGACCACATCAGTGGAGCCGGAGCCCACCGACCAGGCCGCGCAGCAGCTGAGCCTGGGGACGGGCGCGGCCCGCCAGCTCGCGACGACGACCAAATCCGTCCCGCAGATGCGCGGGATCTCCTCCCGCTGGCTGCTGCGCGTCCTGCCCTGGGTCCAGGTCTCGGCCGGCACGTACCGCGTCAACCGGCGGCTGACGTACACCGTCGGCGACGGCCGGGTGGAGTTCATCTCCACGGGTGCCGAGGTGCGGGTCATTCCGCCGGAGCTGGGCGAGCTGCCGCTGCTGCGCGACTACCACGATGCGGACGTGCTCGAAGCGTTGGCCGACGCCTTCGTGCAGCGGGAGTACACGGCGGGCCAGACGCTCGTCGAGGCCGGCACGCCCGCGGACGAGGTCTTCCTGATCGCCCACGGCAAGCTCGCCAAGACCGGTGCGGGCAAGTACGGGGACGAGACCTCGCTGGGCACGCTGGCCGACGGCGACTATTTCGGCGAGCGGGTGCCGCTGGAGCCGGAGGCCACCTGGGGCTTCACCGTGCGGGCGCTGACCCGGTGCACCGTTCTGGCCCTGCCGGTACGGGCGTTCCGGGAGCTGGCCGAGCGGTCGGAGTCGCTGCGGGCGCACGTGGAGGGTTTCGCCTCCCGGCCCGCGCCGAAGGCCAACAAGCGCGGCGAGGCCGACATCGCCATCACCTCGGGTCATGCGGGCGAGCCGGTCATCCCCGGCACCTTCGTGGACTACGAGCCGAGGCCGCGCGAGTACGAGCTGAGCGTGGCGCAGACGGTGCTGCGGGTGCACACCCGCGTCGCCGACCTCTACAACGAGCCCATGAACCAGCTCGAACAGCAACTCCGCCTGACCATCGAGGCCCTGCGCGAACGCCAGGAACACGAAATGGTCAACAACCGCGAGTTCGGGCTCCTGCACAACGCCGACCTCAGCCAGCGCATCCACACCCGCAGCGGCCCGCCCACCCCCGACGACCTCGACGAACTGCTCTCCCGGCGCCGCAAGACGCAGTTCTTCCTGGCGCATCCGCGCACGATCGCCGCCTTCGGCCGGGAGTGCAACAGCCGGGGCCTGTACCCGAAGAACATCGAGGTGCTGGGGAGTGCGGTGCGCTCGTGGCGGGGCGTGCCGCTGCTGCCGTGCAACAAGATCCCCATCAGTGAGACGGGCACCAGCTCGATCATCGCCATGCGCACGGGCGAGGACAACCAGGGCGTCATCGGTCTGCACCAGACCGGGATCCCCGACGAGTACCAGCCCGGCCTGAACGTGCGGTTCATGGGCATCAGCGAGCAGGCGGTCACCTCGTACCTGGTGAGCACCTACTTCTCGGCCGCCGTGCTCGTCCCCGATGCGCTCGGCATCCTGGAGGACGTCGAGATCGGCCGCTGAGGGGCCGCGCCGCAGCGCCGGGCGCCTTCGGGCGCCCGGTCAGGGCCTGACGCCGCTGACGAGTTCGGCGGTGGCGGAGAGCCCGTGGGAGATGGTCGGCGCGACGCTCGTGCTGGCGAGCAGGAAGCCGAGCAGCACGCAGACCATCGCGTGCGAGGCCCGCAGGCCCCCGCTGCGCATGAAGACCACCGACAGGATCAGCAGCAACAGGACCACGGAAATCGAAACGGCCATGGTGGACCTCCTCGGCCAAGCGGCGGTGGACGTGCGCCAGTCTCGCCTATCCCACCGTGGCGGAGCCCTTCGCGGGCATACTCCATTCGGGTGGGAATCAACCAGTTCGGACGTGCGGAGCCTCCCCAAATGTCCCAGAGTCGCGGGCATGGTCCGCCACGGGACACGATCGGGTGCCGCGTTCGGCGGGCGGGGCGCCCCGTACCTGCCTAGGCTGACGGAATGAGCCGCACAGCCGAGGGCCGCACAGCCGACGCGGCGGGCAGGACGGAGGTACGGCAGGGCGCACCGGAGACCGAACGGGTGACAGGGTGGCACCGCTTCCTGCGGCGGGTGCCCAACGGGTTCGCGATCTTCTTCGCGCTGCTCGGCACGTACTGTGCGGTCACCTCGCTGATCCCGCCCCTGCGCCGGGCCCTCGCGCCGGTCACGCGCGCGCTGGACCTGCTCACCGTGCCCACCGCCGCCAACCTCGCCCTCGCCGTCTTCCTGCTGCTGCTCGCCGCCGCCACGGCCGCGCGCAAGAGAGTCACCCTCTGGTTCGTCCTGGCCTACCTGGCGCTGCTCCTGCTGGCGGACGCGCTGCTGCTGGCGGTCGGCTACTGGGACACCCTGCCCTCGCTCGCGCTGTGCGTGGGCGCCATGGCGCTGCTGTTCCTGGCCCGGCGCGAGTTCTACGCCGCGTCGCGGCGCGGCGCCTTCCTGCGGGCCCTGCTGGTGCTGGTGGCCGGGCTGGTGGTGGCCACCCTGGTGGGCTGGGGTCTGGTCGCCCTGTTCCCCGGGACCCTGGAGCCGGGAGCCGGCAAGCGGCTGCTGTTCGTGGCCAACCGGGTGTGCGGCGGGCTGGTCAGCTCGCGGCACTTCACGGGGCACCCGCCGCACTGGGTCTACTTCCTGCTGGGCCTGTTCGGGGCGCTGGCGCTGCTCAACGCGACGATGGCGCTGTTCCGCTCGCAGCGGCTGGAGGCGGCGCTGCACGGCGACGAGGAGGCGCGCATCCGCGCCCTGCTGCGCCGCTACGGCGCCCGGGACTCGCTCGGCTACTTCGCCACCCGGCGCGACAAGGCCGTCGTCTTCTCCCCCAGCGGCAAGGCCGCCGTCACCTACCGCGTCGAGGCCGGCGTGTGCCTGGCCTCCGGCGATCCGCTGGGCGACCCCGAAGCCTGGGACCCGGCCATCAGGGCCTGGCTGGAGGTGGCGGGGCGCTACGGCTGGCAGCCGGCCGTCATGGGCGCCGGCGAGGAAGGGGCCCGGGCGTACGCGCGGGCGGGGCTGGGTGCGCTGCAGCTGGGCGACGAGGCGATCCTGCAGGTCGCCACGTTCGACCTGGAGGGCCGGGAGATGCGGGTGACCCGGCAGGCCGTCCACCGCGTCGAGCGCACGGGGGCCACCGTGCGCGTCAGGCGCCACTTCGAGCTGGGCGACGAGGAGATGGAGGAGGTCATCCGGCGGGCCGACGCCTGGCGGGACACCGAGACCGAGCGCGGCTTCTCGATGGCGCTGGGGCGCCTGGGCGACCCGGCCGACGGCGACTGCCTGCTGGTGGAGGCCCTGGACGCCGACGGGACGATGATCGCGCTGCTGTCCTTCGTGCCGTGGGGGCCGGACGGCATCTCGCTGGACCTGATGCGCCGGGACCGGGCCGCGCCCAACGGCGTCATGGAGTTCATGGTCGCCCAGTTGTGCACCCGGGCGGGCCGCTTCGGCGTCAAGCGGATCTCGCTGAACTTCGCCGTCTTCCGCTCGGCGTTCGAGGAGGGGGCCCGCATCGGCGCGGGCCCGGTGCTGCGCCTGTGGCGCAAGCTGCTGCTGTTCTTCTCCAAGTGGTGGCAGCTGGAGGCCCTGTACCGCTCGAACGTCAAGTACAACCCCGAGTGGCACCCCCGCTTCCTGTGCTACGCCGACGCCGGTGCCCTGGCCCGCATCGGCCTGGCCGCCGGCATCGCCGAGGGCTTCGTGGCCGTCCCGAGCCTGGGCAAGCTGTGGCGCCGCGGCCGGGCCCGGGGGCTGTCCCGGCCCGCCTCCACCGCCGGGCTGCCCTCGCTGACCGAGCTGGGCCTGGCCGGCGCCGAGGAGGCGGGCGCGGCCGTGGACGAACTGGCCGGGCTGCCCGAGCAGGTACGGGTGCGCCGGCGCAAGCTGGAGAGGCTGCGCGCGGCCGGAGTGGACCCCTATCCCGTCGACGCCCGTCGCACCCACACCTGCGCGCAGGTCCGGGCGGCGGCCGCCGGCCTCGCCCCGGGCTCCCGCACCGGTGAGCACGCCACGGTGACCGGGCGGGTCATGCTCGTGCGCGACCACGGCGGCATCGCCTTCGCCGTCCTGCGCGACTGGTCCGGGGACCTGCAGCTGGCCTTCACCCGCGACGGCTCGGGCGAGGAGTTGCTCGGGCGCTTCACCACCCACGTCGACCTCGGCGACCACCTGGAGGCCGAGGGCGTGAGCGGCACCAGCGACCGCGGCGAGCCGACGCTGTTCGTCACCCGCGCCCGGCTCGTCGCCAAGTGCCTGCGCCCGCTGCCCGACAAGCGCCGCGGCCTGGCCGACCCCGAGGCCAGGGTGCGCATGCGGTACGTGGACCTGGCCGTCTCGCCGGAGGCGCGCCGGACGCTGCAAGCCCGCAGCGCCGTGGCCCAGGCGCTGCGCCAGGGGCTGCTGGACCGCGGCTTCCTGGAGGTGGAGACGCCGATGCTGCAGCAGGTCCACGGCGGTGCCAACGCCCGGCCCTTCACCACCCACATCAACGCCTACGACCTCGACCTGTACCTGCGCATCGCCCCCGAGCTGTACCTCAAGCGCCTGTGCGTGGGCGGCCTGGAGAAGGTCTTCGAGCTGGGCCGCACCTTCCGCAACGAGGGCGTGTCCTACAAGCACAACCCCGAGTTCACGATGCTGGAGGCCTACCAGGGCTGCGCCGACTACGACGTGATGCTGGAGCTGACCCGCGAGCTGATCCAGCAGGCGGCCGTGGCCGCCCACGGCTCGGCGATCGCGGTGCGCGCGGACGAGGACGGCAAGCGCACCGAGCACGACATCTCCGGTACGTGGCCGGTCAAGACCGTCTACGGCGCGCTGTCGGAGGTGCTGGGCGAGGAGATCGGCGCGGACAGCACGATCGAGGCGCTGCGCGCGTACTGCGCGGCCACCGGCACCCCGTACCGGCCGGAGGACGGCCACGGCGACATCGTGCTGGAGCTGTACGAGCGGCTGGTGGAGGAGCGCACGACGCTGCCGGTGTTCTACAAGGACTTCCCCACCGACGTCTCGCCACTGACCCGCCCCCACCGGTCCGATCCGCGGGTGGCCGAGCGCTGGGACCTGGTGGCCTTCGGCACCGAGCTGGGCACGGCGTACTCCGAGCTGATCGACCCCGTCGAGCAGCGCCGCCGGCTGACGGCGCAGTCGCTGCGGGCGGCCGGCGGCGACCCCGAGGCCATGGAGCTGGACGAGGACTTCCTGCGCGCTCTCGAGTACGCGATGCCGCCGACGGGCGGGCTGGGCATCGGCGTCGACCGGCTGGTGATGTTCCTGACCGGCCTGTCGATCCGCGAGACCCTGCCCTTCCCGCTGGTGCGGCACCGCTGAGGGCGGGCGGCTGCCACAAGACGAGTGCTACGAGACGACTGCTACGAGACGACGTCCTTGCGGCCGAAGTGGCGGAAGGCGAGGGCGATCAGGACGACCGCGTAGCCGGTGGAGACGGCCGTGCCCTTGATCATGCCGGCGAATTCGGCATGCGGCTGCAGGACGTCCGCCCAGGCGTACTGCCAGTGCGCCGGCAGCACGTCGCGCCAGTCGCCGAGCGCGGTGACGGCGTCCAGGACGTTGCCGACGATGGTCAGCCCCAGCGCGCCGCCGACCGCGCCCAGCGGCGCGTCGGTCACGGTGGACAGCCAGAACGCCAGCGCCGCGGTGACCAGCTGGCCGACGAAGACGTACGCCACCGCCAGCGCGAGCCGGCCCGTGGCCGTCGCCGCGTCCAGGGAGCCGCCGGTGGGGATGCGCAGCGGGCCCCAGCCGTAGGCGGCCGTGCCCGCCGCCAGGGCCACGGCCGGCAGCAGCACGATCGCCGCGGCGCTGAAGGCCAGGGCCACCGTCAGCTTGCTCAGCAGCAGCCGGGCCCGGGGCACGGGCGCGGCCAGCAGGTAGCGCAGGGAGGACCAGCTCGCCTCCGAGGCCACCGCGTCGCCGCAGAACAGTGCCACCGGCACCACCAGCAGGAAGCCCGCCGAGACGAACAGCGCGGTCGCCGCGAAGTTCAGCCCCGAGGCGGTGGCGGTGTCCATCAGCGTCACCCGCCCGTCGCGACCCCGGCCGTCCCCGCCGACGGCGAAGGCGGCGATGAGGACGAACGGCAGCACCGCCAGCAGGGCGCCCATCACCACCGTGCGCCGTCGCCGCAGCTGCCGGGCCGCCTCCACCCGCAGCGGCAGGGTGTGCCGGGCGCGGTAGCCGGGCGCGGCAGTCGTGGACTGCGCCGCCGTGCTCATGCCGATCCTCCGATCAGGGTCAGGAACGCGTCCTCCAGCCGCCGGTGGGGCCCGGCGCTGGAGACGGGGATCTCCAGTCGCACCAGTTCGGCGAGCAGCTCGGACGCGCTCGCGCCGTCCAGCCGCACCAGCAGCCCCTCGTCGGTGCGCACCGCCGAGGCCACGCCGGGCAGGGCGGCCACCTTCTCCGTCGTGACGTCGGACAGCCGGCCGTCGACCCCGACGAGCAGGGTGTCGCCGGAGCCGACGATGTCGGCCACCGGACCCGCCGCGACGAGCCGGCCGCGATCCATGACCACCAGGTGCGTGCACGACTGCTCCACCTCGGCCAGCAGGTGGCTGGAGACGATGACGGTCCGGCCGGCGGCGGCGTAACGGATCATCACCTCGCGCATCTCGCGGATCTGGGGCGGGTCCAGGCCGTTGGCCGGTTCGTCCAGGATCAGCAGGTCGGGCAGGCCGAGCATGGCCTGGGCGATCGCCAGGCGCTGCCGCATGCCCTGGGAGTAGGTGCGCACCGGCCGCTCCAGCGCCGGGCCCAGGTCCGCGATGTCCAGGGCCTCGTCCAGGTGGGCGTCCTCGGTGGGCCGGCCGGTGGCCCGCCAGTACAGGTCGAGGTTGGCGCGTCCCGACAGGTGCGGCAGGAAGCCCGCGCCCTCGACGAAGGCGCCGACGCGCGAGAGCACGGGCGAGCCCGGCCGCACCGCCCGGCCGAAGACGCGGATCTCGCCCGCGTCCGGCCGGATCAGGCCCATGAGCATGCGCAGCGTCGTCGTCTTGCCGGCGCCGTTCGGGCCCAGCAGGCCGAGCACCTGGCCGCGTTCGACGCGGAAGGACAGCTCCCGCACGGCGTACCGGTCGGTGCTCCCCGCGTACCGCTTGTTCAAGTCCGTGATCTGCAGCGGTACGTCGGCCAGTGCCGGGTCGGCGGGCGGCGCAAAGGAGCGGCGGCGGCCGGTGAACAGGATCGCGGCCGCGACGAGAAGGCCCCCGGCCGGCAGACCCCACGTCCACCACGGCAGCCCGGAGGAACCGGTCCGTACGCCCGGCGCGGTCGGCGCGCTCAGGTCCGGCCGGGTGAGGGAGACGGTGTACGTGGCCGGGGCGGCCGGCGAGGCGTAGCCCAGGTCGGTGGCGGCGAGCACCAGCCGCATCCGGTGGCCGGCCTCGAAGGTGTGGTCGATCGCGGGCAGCCGCAGCCGCACCTCCTTGCCGTCCTTGGCGTCGGTCACCCGCACCGGCGTCACCAGCTGACCCGGCAGCACCTGGCGGCCGTCCGGGCCGACGTCGTAGACCTTGGCGAAGAGGACCGCCTCGCCGGTGTCCGACGCGACGCGCACGGTGGCGGTGGGCGTGCCGGTGACGTGCACGCCCTCGGTCAGCGGCGCCGAGTCGAACCGGGCGTGCTGGCCGGGGAAGTCCAGGGAGAAGCCGATGCCCGCGCCGGCGCCCAGGGACTGCAGCCCGGCCGCGGCGCCCAGGCCCGGCACGGCGGACAGGGCCGGGGGCGCCGCCCCCGCCGGGTTGCCGAACACCTGCCGACCGCCCGACAGACGCACCGTACGGGTGCCGTCAAGCAGGCCCGGGTAGGCGTCCGCGGTCGCCGCCCGCAGCCGGGCCCGGCCGTCGGTGGTGTCGACGCCACCGGTACGGCTGATGCGGAAGGCCGGGCCAGTGCCGGTTGTGGTGTCGCCCTTGAGGTAACGGTCGAACCATGCGCGGGTACGGCCCGCGATGCGGTCGGCCTCGTCGCCGGTACCGCTGTCGTGACCACCGGCGATCCAGTCGACCGCGACCGGCGCGCCGTTGCGGCGGATCGCGGCGGCGGCCGCGTCGGACTGGTCGAGCGGGAAGAGGGAGTCGCTCTGCCCCTGCACCAGGAGAGTGGGCACCTTGATGCGGTCCGCCACGGCGGAGGGGCTGCGGCGCTCCAGGAGTTCACGGGCGGCGGCGTCCGGGCGGCCTGCGACGGCCACGCGCTCGTACATGCGGCACAGGTCGGGCGCGAAGCGGCCGCAGCCGTGGCCCGCGGAGCGGGCTGGCCCTGTCGGTTCCGTGGTTCCCGTGGTGAAGAAGATGCCGGTCCACAGCTTCTTGAAGACGTCGCCGGGGAAGAGCGCGTCGGCCAGGTTCCAGTACGTGATCTGCGGGGCGATGGCGTCGACGCGCTTGTCGTGGCCGGCGGCGAGCAGGGCGATCGCACCGCCGTAGGAGCCGCCGGCGATGCCGGCGCGCGGGTCCCCCGGGGCGTCCAGCCGCACCTCCGGGCGGCGGGCCAGCCAGTCCAGGAGCCGACTGACGTCGGCGACCTCGTGGTCGGGGTCGTTCAGGCCGATGCGGCCGGTCGAACGTCCGAACCCGCGGGCCGACCACGTCACCACCGCGTAGCCCGAACGGGCCAGGTCCTCGGCCTGGGCCCGCATGTCGTCCTTGCTGCCCCCGAAGCCGTGCGCGAGGAGCACGGCGGGACGGCGGTGGTCGGTGGCCGGGCCGGACGTGAAGAACGACATGTCGATGCGGGCGTCCGGGACGCTCAGCATGCGGTCCTCGCGGTGGACGGGCGGATCACCGCCGGCGGCGGTGGCCGCCACGGTCCAGGTGCCGGCGCCCAGCAGGGCGACGGCGGCGGCCGCGGCCGCCAGCCGCAGGCGCAGGCGCGGGAGTCGCAGCTTCATGTTCGAATGCTAAGCGGAGCCGTCGTCCAGGTTTGGTTTGCCCCCGCCCCGCCCTTTCACCGTTTCCCGGGGCTGCGCCCCGGACCCCGGGCCGATTGCCGCCCGGTGGGCCGGTTTGTGCCCACCCTCCCCCATAGGCCTGAACGGCCATGGGGGTACCCCCATCGCCCTGCGGAACGCCTGCCCACAAACCGGCAGGTGGCGGTCGCGCTCAGCCTCGCGTCAAGCGCAGTGTCACGATCTCGAAGGGGCGCAGGGGGAGCGCCGATCCGAGGTCGCACCGCCTCTGGGGGCGTTCCAGGAGGTCGCAGTGGGATGCTCGCTTCACGGGGAAGTCCGCCGTCACGTGGGGGCGGGCGCGGCCGCCGCGGGATTCGTAGAGGCGTACCACCACGTCCCCGCTGCCGTCGTCCGCCATCTTCACCGCCGACACCACGACCGCGTCGTCGTCCACCGTCACCAGCGGGGCCACAGCTTGCACGCTGCCCGGCACCTGTCGTTCCGGCAGGTTGATGCGGTGTCCCTCGCGTACCGCGTCCCCCACCGTCGCCGCCGGGACGAGCGCGTAGCGGAAGCGGTGGGTGCCCTGGTCGGTGCGGGGGTCGGGGAAGCGGGGGGCGCGCAGGAGGGAGAGGCGGACGGTGGTCGTGGTACCGGTGTCCTCCTCGCGGACGGTGCGGGTCACGTCGTAGCCGTACGTCGAGTCGTTGACCAGGGCCACGCCCCAGCCCGGTTCCTCCAGGTGGACGAACCGGTGGGCGCATGCCTCGAACTTCGCGGCGTCCCAGCTGGTGTTGGTGTGGGTGGGCCGGTACAGGTGGCCGAACTGCGTCTCGGCCGCGATCCGCTCGGCGTGGACGTCCAGCGGGAAGGCCGCCTTGAGGAACTTCTCCGTCTCGTGCCAGTCGACGTCCGTGGCGATGTCCACCCTGCGCTGCCCCGCGGGCAGGGTGATGTGCTGCTCGGCGCGTGAGGAGCCGAAGGTGCGCACGACGCGTACGCCGTCGTCGCCCGCCGCCTCCACGAGGTCGGCGCCGGTGAGGTCGGTGACCGTGTTGCGGTAGAAGTGGTCGACGTCCCAGGCGTCCCACATGGCGGGGAAGTCCTGGTGCAGCTGCAGGAGGTTCGCCGCGGCGCCGGGTGCCAGCGCCTCGCGGTCCGCCGCGGGGTCGTACACGGAGACGATCAGCCCGCGTCCGTCGACCTCGACCCGCAGCAGCCCGTTGTCCAGGACGAATCCGCCGCTCTCGCGCGGCCGTACGCCCGTCGGCGCGCCGTCCGGCGCGGCCGCCGGCGCCGCGCCGCCCGCCGGCACTCCGGCCCGGGGGTGGGGGGCCGCGTTGAAGACGAGGGTGTGGCCGCCGGCGGGGTCGCCCGCCAGGGCGGTGAGGGCCTCGGCGATCAGCGCCTCCAGTTCGGCGGCGACCTGCGCGTACGTCCGGACCGCCTCGCGGTGCACCCAGGCGATGGACGTCCCGGGCAGGATGTCGTGGAACTGGTGCAGCAGGACGGTCTTCCACAGCCGGTCCAGCGCCTCGTACGGGTACGGGAGGCCGGTGCGCACGGCCGCCGTGGCCGACCACAGCTCCGCCTCGCGCAGGAGGTGCTCGCAGCGCCGGTTGCCCTGCTTGGTGCGGGCCTGGCTGGTGAGCGTGGCGCGGTGCAGCTCCAGGTACAGCTCGCCGGCCCACACCGGCGCGTCCGGGTACTCGGCGTGCGCCTTTTCGAAGAAGGCCGACGGCTTCTCGAAGCGCACCCGGGCGGAGCCTTCGAGATCCGCGAGTCGCTTGGCCCGCGCCACCATCTCCCGGGTCGTGCCCCCGCCGCCGTCGCCCCAGCCGGTGGGGGCGAGCGAGCGCGTGGCCCGGCCCTTCTCCTGGAAGTTGCGCACCGCGTGGGCGAGCTCCTGGCCCGAGAGCTGGCAGTTGTAGGTGTCGATCGGCGGGAAGTGGGTGAAGACGCGGGTGCCGTCGATGCCCTCCCACCAGAAGGTGTGGTGGGGGAACTTGTTCGTCCGGCTCCAGGAGATCTTCTGGGTGAGGAACCACCTGGCCCCGGCCAGCCGCACCAGCTGCGGCAGAGCGGCCGAATAGCCGAAGGAGTCCGGCAGCCACACCTCCTCCGTCTCGATGCCGAACTCCTCCAGGAAGAACCGCTTGCCGTGCACGAACTGCCGGGCCAGCGCCTCCGCTCCCGGCATGTTCGTGTCGGATTCCACCCACATGCCGCCCACGGGGACGAAGCGGCCGTCCGCGACGGCCTTCTTCACCCGCGCGTACACCTCCGGCCGGTGCTCCTTGAGCCAGGCGAACTGCTGTGCCTGCGACATGGCGTAGACGAAGTCGGGCTCGTCCTCCAGCAGCGCGGTCATGTTCGCGGTCGTACGGGCGACCTTGCGCACCGTCTCGCGCAGCGGCCACAGCCACGCCGAGTCGATGTGCGCGTGCCCGACCGCGCTCAGGCGGTGGGCGGAGGCGTGGGCGGGCGCGGACAGCACGCCTTGCAGCGCCGCGCGCGCCCGCTGCGCCGTGCCGCCCACGTCCTGCAGGTCGAGGGCGTCCAGTGCCCGTTCGACGGCCCGCAGCACCTCCCAGCGCCGCGCCCCCTCCACGGGCAGCTCGGCCATGAGCTGTCCCAGCACCTCCAGGTCCTGCACCAGCTCCCACACCGTGCGGTCGAGGACGGCCAGGTCCATACGGGCCAGCCGGTAGCGCGGGGCGTCGCCGGCGGTGGTGCGGTCGCCGAGCTCGGTGGGCACGAAGGGGTGGTAGTCGAGGATCACGGGGTTGGCGGCGGCCTCGACGTGCAGGACGACGGCCTCCCCGCCGGTGGCCCTGTCGCTGACGCGCACCCAGTGGTTGCGGGGGCTGAGCCCCTTCACGGGCGAGCCGTCGGGGCGGTACACCAGCCCCTCGCACTGGAAGCCGGGCATGTTCTCGTCGAAGCCGAGGTCGAGCAGGGCCTCGACGGTGCGGCCCGCCCACTCGGCGGGGATCGTGCCCGTGACGGTGAACCAGCTCGTGCCCCACGGCGGCCCCCACGGCGCGCCCGCCTCGATCGGGGTGCCGGCGGCCGCGAGACCCTCGGCGACGGGTACCGGTTCCCCGGGGGTGTGCCACACGGAGACGGCCAGCGGCACCGACTGCGGGTACACGGCCGGCCGGATGCGCTCGTCCAGGACGCGCTTGAGGCGCGCTTCGGTGACGGTGCGGTCGTCGTGCATCGGCGATTCCTCCCGGTACCGGTCGGGTGACTACCAGCTGACTACCAGTGGAACGTGACGGGCGCGGGCGCCGACGCGGTGTACAGCTCGTCCACGGCACGCACCTCCAGGCGGGTGGCCGGCTCGCCGGCCGTCCGGCTCAGCACCGGAACGTAGTAGGCATGCCCACACGTGCCGCCCAGGAAGCGGCGTTCACCGCCGGGCAGCACCTGGTGCACCTCGTAGTGGCGCGGCCGCCCGGCCCCCCGCCGCGGCGCGGGCGGCCCCCACGCCAGCCGCAGCGCCGCCGTGCCGTCCGCGGCGGTCGACGACGCGGTCACGACCGGCGCGGTGGGCGGGCGGGGCGCGGGCGGGGTGCCGTCGTGCACGGCGAGCTCCCCCAGCCGCCAGCGCACCGGGCCGCCGTCCGGCGCGGCCAGCCGGATCCCCAGGGCGTACACCGTGGCCGCGGACCGGCCGCGCAGCAGCGCCTCCAGGGGCACGGCGGCCGTGGTCCAGCCCGTGCCGTCGCCCGCCGGAAGGGTGGCCACGGGGACGTACGTGAACGGGTACGGCTGCTCCTCGGCGAGGGCGACCGCCAGCTCCACGCGGACCGCCCCCGACCCCGGGTCGGTGCGGTGGGCGAGCTCGACCACGGTCGCCGTCGTCAGGGGCAGGCGGGCGGAGTACAGCTCCGTCGTGGCGGGCGCTGCGGTGCCCGTGCCGGTGACCAGGAGGCTGCTGCCGCCGCGCCAGGCGTCGGCGAAGTCGAAGCCGACGTCCGGGCGGTCGCCGTCGGTGCGGATCACCCAGCGACGGCCGGGGAGGCGGTCCTGCAGGCCGAGGTGGTTCCAGGCGGCGGTGGACGTGCGGCGGCCGCGCTCGTACCAGGCCAGGCCGTGACCGGTGTTGAAGGTCGTGGCGAAGGGGAGGGACGTGAGGGTGGAGCGGTCGGCGACGAAGGCCGCCGGTGGCCGCCACGTTCCCGGCCCGGGCGCGGGCCGCGCCGGGTCGGGGGCCGCGCCGGACCAGAAGCGGTCGTCGCGCCGGTGGAAGGCCGCCGGGGCGCGCTCGCCGGCGGGCGCCGCCTTCCACGTCCACTCGGGGCGGTAGAACCCCACGGAGGTCAGGGGCGGGCCGTCGGGCGGCAGGAGCGCCTCCCAGTCCACGCGGGTGTCCCAGCCGCGCGCCTCCACGTCGACGCCGGCCCACAGCTCGTACGGGTCGCGGCCCAGGCCGCGGGCGAGGCCGGCGGAGGAGACCAGGCCGGGACGGTTCCAGCCGAAGTTGAGGAACATGCTGTCAGCGGCGCGGAAGAAGGGGGCGTTGTGCTCGTTGAGCTCGTTCTGCCAGGCGATGTCGCCGGAGACCGCCATCGCGTCGTACCACGTCACCCGCAGGGGGCGGCCGCGCTCGCGGAGGAAGGCGACGAAGTCGCGCATGTCCGCGGCGAGGGCGGCGTCCCCGCCGCCGGTCTCGGCATTGAGGAACCAGCCGTCGAAGCCGTACTCCCGGGCGACGGTGAGGAGCTTGTCGGCGACGGGGAAGCCGCCGTCGGTGCCCCGTCGCAGGAGGTCGCGCGTCCAGCGCAGCCGGCCGCCGTAGGCGGTGGGCGGCAGGAAGACGGTACCGAGTACGGGTACGCCGTTGCGGTGCGCGGCGTCGATCACGGGCGCGGTCGGGGCGAGGATCAGGCCCTCGCCGGCCGAGCCGCCCCAGAAGACGAGCTCGTCCAGGTACGCCCAATGGGTCAGCGCGTAATGATCGGCGGTGGGCGAGCCCTGGGACGGGTTGCCGGAGGTCGGCGCGAAGGAGACCAGTGCGCTGATGCGGGCGCGGTCGGCGTGAGCCGTGGGAGTGGGGGGTGGTGGGGTGAAGCGGGGGGCCAGGGGGACGGTGGCGCGGTTGAAGGGGAGGTCCGGGTCGGAGTGGGGGTTCCAGGAGAGGAGGGCGTCGGGGAACCAGTAGGAGGCGTGGGGTTGGAGGTCGGACGCGGCGTGCGCGGGTCGCAGGGTGGTCAGGGCGGTGGCCAGGCCGGCGGCGAGGACGGCACGGCGGGTGGGTCTCATGCGGCTCCTTGTGGTGCGGGTGGGCGCCTGCGGCGGGCTGGTGCCCCAGTCCCGCCCTCTCCCCGTCTCCCGGGGCTCCGCCCCGGACCCCGGTCCTCAAACGCCGGACGGGCTGGAGGGGGACAGCAACCAGCGGTCACGGGCTCACCACCTCCGTGATGCCTCGGGCGGCCAGATGCGCCGCGTCGGCGGCCCGTTGGGCCAGCACCACCGCCGGGCGCGCGCCCCGCGCAGCGAGACGCATCCACGCCTCGAAGAACGCACCTCCCGGTGCGCACGTCGTACGGCCCGGGGCCGTCGTCGGGTCGCCCGCGTCGAGGGCGAGGGCCACCTCGCGGGGGCGCGGGGGCGGGGTTCCGCGGGATTCGCGGATGCAGCGGGCCAGCGCCCGGCCCACCGGTTTGGGGTGGCGGTCGTTCGTCAGGAGGCCGAGGCCGTATTCGAGTTCGGGGAAGTCGGCGAGTCGCCGGTCGACGTCGTGGGAGCACCACCATGTGATGCTCCAGACGTCCGGGCAGTCGAGGACGGCCTCGACGGTCGCCGTCGTGAAGGCCGGTGCCTGGTCGGGTGGTACGTGGGGGGCGGGGGCGCCGACTTCCTGGAGCCAGACGGGGCGGGTGGGGTCGTCGGCCCAGGCCTTGGAGAGTTCGACGAGGTAGGCGGCGTGGAGCGCGGTGGCGGCGCCGGTGGGCCCGTGGCGCTGGGTGGTGCCGTTGAAGACCCAGGAGTGGACGGCCGTCAGGGCTCCGAGGCGGGCGGAGTGGGCGGGGGTGAAGGGGTGGGTGCCGTCGTACCAGGCGATGTCGTAGGAGGCGTGGAGGTGGGTGCGTCCGGGGGCGCCGGCTTCGCAGGCGGCGAGCATGCGGCGCAGCCAGCGTTCGGCGTCGGGCGGTGCGAGGGGGTCGGGGTCGGGGTGGGGTGGTGCGGAGAACTGGTTGGTCTCGTTGCCGACGGTCAGGCCCAGGAAGTTCGGTCGGTCGGCGAGGGTGGTGGCGAGGGCGTGGAGGTAGGCGGCCTGGGCCTCGGTGACGTCGGGGTCGGTGAAGAGGTTGCGGCGGTGCCAGGTGGTGGTCCAGGAGGGGACGAAGTCGAAGCTGGAGAGGTGTCCTTGGAGGCCGTCGACGGCGACGTCGAGGCCGCGTTCGCCGGCGGCGTCGACGAGGTGGGCGAGCTGGTCGAGGGCGCGCGGGCGGATGAGGGTGCGGTTGGGCTGGAAGAGGGGCCACAGGGGGAAGACGCGGATGTGGTCGAGTTCCAGGAAGGCGAGGGAGTCGAGGTCGGTACGGATCTCGTCGAGGTCGAAGTCGAGCCAGTGGTGGAACCATCCGTGGGTGGGGGTGTAGTTGACGCCGAATCGCATGGTGTGTGCCGTCCCTTCGGCTAGCCCTTGACGGCGCCCTCCCCGACGCCTCGGAAGAAGTACCGCTGCAGGCAGGCGAACATCACGACGAGCGGGGCGACGGCGATGACGGTTCCGGCGGCGACCAGGCGCGGGTTCTGCGTGAAGGTGCCGTGCAGGAAGTTCAGGCCGACGGTGAGGGTGAAGTGCCGGGGGTCGGACAGGACGATCAGTGGCCACAGGAAGTCGTCCCAGGCGCCCATGAAGGAGAAGATGGCGACGACGGCGAGCGTGCCGCGTACGGCGGGCAGGCCGATGCGGGTGAAGCGCTGCCAGACGGTGGCGCCGTCGATGACGGCGGCTTCCTCCAGTTCGCGGGGGACGGCGGCGAAGGCGCCGCGCATGAGCAGGACGTTGAGAGCGCCGATGGAGCCGGGCAGGACGACGGCGGTGAGGGTGTTGTTCAGGTGCAGTTGCCGCATCAGGGTGAACTGGGCGACGACGACGGACTCCACGGGCACCAGCAGGGCGGCGACGAACACCAGCGTGGCGGCCCGGCGTCCGGCAAAGCGCAGTCGGGCCAGGGCGTAGCCGGCGAGGGAGGCGCCGGTGACGTTGGTGACGACGGAGGCGAGGGCGACCTTGAGCGAGTTCAGGGCGTAGTCCCACACGGGGATGATGTCCGCGACCTCGGCGTAGTTGTGCGCGGTGGGGTGGCGGGGCACCAGGCGCGGCGGGGTGGTGTAGATGTCCTCGGTGGTGCCCTTGAAGGAGGTGGACAGCTGCCACAGGAAGGGGCCGACGGTCAGGGCCAGGACGGCCAGCATCAGGGTGTAGCGCAGGGCTTTCTCCCAGGCGGGGGTGCGCATCGTCAGGCGTCCTCCTTCCGGTCGGCGCGCAGGACGAGCAGCATGAGCAGCAGGGCGACGGCGAAGACGACGAGGGAGAGGGCGGAGGCGTAGCCCAGGCGGCCGCCCAGGCCGGTGCCGGCGCGCTGGACGAGCATCACGAGGGTGGTGTCCTGGCCGGCCGGGCCGCCGGTGGGGCCGGCCAGGAGGAAGACCTCGGAGAAGACCTTGAAGGCGGACACCGAGGACAGGGCGGCGACCAGCACCATGGTGGGGCGTACGGCCGGGACGGTGACGCTGACGAAGCGGCGCAGGGCGCCGGCGCCGTCGACGGCGGCGGCCTCGTGGAGTTCGCGGGGGACGTTGGCGAGGGCCGCGAGATAGACGACCATGTAGTAGCCCAGACCCTTCCACACGGTCAGGGCCATGGCGCTGGCCAGCAGCAGCCAGGCGTCGCCGAGGAAGGACACCGGCCCGGCGCCGAGGGTGTGCAGGATGCCGTTGACCAGGCCGCGGTCGTCGAGGATCCAGGCCCAGATGAGGGCGGCGGCGACCACCGAGGCGACGACGGGGGTGTAGAAGGCGGAGCGGAAGAAGGTGACGCCGGGCAGCTGCTTGTGGACCAGCAGGGCGAGCAGCAGCGGCAGGACGACGGTGAACGGCACGACGAGGACGACGTAGAGGGTGCTGTTGCGCAGGGCCGTCCAGAACTGTTCGTCGTCCGCCATGGCGCGGAAGTTCGCGAGGCCCACCCAGTGGCCGGGGCTCAGGGCGCGGGCATCGGTGAAGGCGCTGCGGACGGTGGCCAGGAAGGGGTGGAGGCCGAAGGCGGTGACGACGGCGAGGCCGGGCAGCAGGAACAGCCAGGGGCTCGCGGCGCGGTGCGTACGGACGCGGGCGGGTCGGCGGCGCGGCATGGGGCGGGGTCAGTCCTGGCGCAGCAGCTGGTTGCTGCGGGCGACGGCGTCGTCGAGGGCCTGCCGGGGGGACTTGCTGCCCTGGAGGGCCTTGGCGACCTCGTTCTTCAGGACGGTCTTCATCTCGTCGCTCATCACCACGGGCGTGTAGTTGACGGCCCCCTTGAGCATGCGGGCGGAGGCGACGCGGACGCGTCCTTCGTCGGTGCCGTCGTCGCGGGTCCAGTAGGGGCCGTCGAGGGAGCCCCTGGTGCTGGGGAAGACGGCGACGCGGTGGGCGAAGGCCTCCTGGTTCCTGCGGTCGGTGACGAAGTGGGCGAAGGCGATGGCGGCGGCCTTGTGCGGGCTGCGCCGGCCGACGGCCAGGCCCATCACGTACATGTTGGGCCGGCCGGTGTTGTTGGGCGCGTCGGTGATGCCGAGGTCGCGGTAGAGGGTGGGCGCGTCCTTCTTGAAGGTGTCGAGGTCGTGGGCGCTGCCGGGATTCATGGCGACTTTGCGTTCCAGGAATTTCTGGCCCGATTTCTCGGGGGTGTTGGTCAGCGCCTGCGGGTCGAGTCCGCCGTGGTCGTAGAGCTGTTTGTAGCGGGTGAGCAGTTCGACGCCCTTGGGTTCGTTGTAGGTGAACTTCGTGGCGTCGTCGTTCATCAGGCGCACGCCGTAGCGGCCGAAGTCCTCTATGGAAGGGGTGCCGGCGAGGGTGGCGATGCGGCCGCCGGAGACGCGGGCCATCGTCTCGGCGGCGGCGAAGAGGTCGTCGTAGGTCTTCGGTGGTTTCTCCGGGTCGAGTCCGGCGTCCTTGAAGAGTTTCTTGTTGTAGAAGAGGGGCCCGGTGTTGAGGTACCAGGGGAAGGAGTAGGCGCCTCCCAGCCCGGGCAGGGTGTTGCCCTCCCAGGCCTCCGGCGTGTACTCGTCCTTGTAGCGGGCGGCGGCCTTCTCCTTGTCCAGGTCGACCAGCAGCCCGGCCTTGGCCAGGGGGTGGGAGAGGTCGGGCGAGACGTTGACGACGTCGGGCAGGGTGCCGGCCGCGGCATCGGCGCCGAGCTTGTCGGCGTAGTGCTCGGCCGGCTGGTCGAGCCAGGTCACCTTCACGTCCGGGTACTGCTTCTCGAAGTCGCGGACGAGGCCCTCGAAATAGTCCTTGTACTTGGCCCGCAGGTTCCAGGTCTGGAAGGTGATGCGGCCTTCGGGCTTTCCGTCCGCCGGGGTGTCCGCGGCCTCCTCCCCGCCGGTGCCGCAGCCGGTGAGGGCAAGGGCCGCGGCGAGCAGGAGGGCGGTGGCCGCGGTGGTTCTGTGCGGTGCGGGCATGGCCGGCGAGCTCCTTCGGTCGGGCCGGGTGGTGCCGGTGGGCCGGGCGGAGACTGCACAAGAATTCGGGCAGCACAAAACCTGCACCCGCGAAGGGAGTTGCGTCAACACTGCCGCCGCGCGCTAATGCGCTTTAGGGCGTGTCCGGCGGATTGTCGTCACGCGCCACCATGGCGCCCCGTCAGGGGCGCGGGGCGGTGTCGCTCTGCGGCTGCGCCGCCCCCCCTGACGGGGCACTGCGCGATCCGCCGGACACGCCTGGCCGTCGGTGGCCGGTCGCACCCACGCGGCGGCAGCCGCAGATCGGACACTGCCCCGCGCCCCTACGGGGCACTGCGTGATCCGCCGGACACGCCCTAGTGTGGGCGCATGCGCCGACTGCCGGCCCGTCGCCCGACGATGAAGGACGTCGCCCGGCGCGCGGGGGTCTCCGAGAGCGCGGTGTCCTTCGCGCTCCACGGCCGCCCGGGCGTCTCCGCGGCGACGCGCGAACGCGTGCTGCGGGTGGCGCAGCAGCTGGGCTGGCGGCCGAGCACCGCCGCCCGCGCCCTGTCGGGCGAGGGCGCGGCCACCGTGGGGCTGGTACTGGCGCGGCCGGCCCGCACCCTGGGCGTCGAGTCGTTCTTCCTCGGCCTGGTCTCGGGCGTGCAGGAGGTGCTGGCCGCCCGCGGACTGGGACTGCTGTTCCAGGTGGTGGAGGACGTGGCCGCCGAGTGCGCGGTGCACCGGCGGTGGTGGGCCGAGCACCGGGTCGACGGCCTGCTGGTGGTCGACCCGCGCGAGCACGACCCACGGCCGGCCCTGCTGGCCGAACTGGGCCTGCCCGCCGTGCTCGTCGGTGCCCCCGGCCGCGACGCGGCGCCGCCGGGTGCGCCGGTGAGCGTGCTGCGGTCGGACGACGCCGCGGCCATGGCCTCGGTCGTGGAGCACCTGTGCGCGCTGGGGCACCGGCGCATCGTGCACGTCGCCGGGCCGCCGGAGCTCGCGCACACCCGGCGCCGGATCGCCTCCCTGCGGACGGAGGCCGCCGCGCGCGACCTGCCGGAGGTGGCGTCCTTGACCACCGACTACTCCGACGCCCGGGGCGCGGAGGTCACCCGGCGCCTGCTGGCCTCGGCGCACCCGCCGACCGCGCTCGTCTACGACAACGACGTGATGGCGGTGGCGGGCCTGGCGGTCGCCGCCGCCCGCGGCGTGCCGGTGCCGGCCGGGCTGTCGGTGGTGGCATGGGAGGACTCGGTGCTGTGCCGCACCGCCCACCCGCCGCTGACCGCGCTCGCGCGCGACCCGGCCGCGTTCGGCCGCGTCGCGGCCGGCCTGCTCCTGCCCCTGCTCGATGGCTCCCCGCCGGCGGACGTCCCGGCCGCGCTCCCCCGCCTGCTCGTGCGCGAGAGCACGGGACCGGTGCGCGGAGCCCCGTAAGGGGCGCGGGGCAGCGCCGAATTGCGGCTGCCGCCGCGTGGGCGCGACAAGCCACGACGCGCCCGCAGATTCCCGGACCCCGGGGTGGCGTGTCGACTGCGGGCCGTCGCCGGCTGATCGCGCCCACGCGGCGGCAGCCGCGGGAATCCGGGCCGCGCGGTCGAGCGGCTGGACGCCCCGCTCCGACGGCTCGCCGTTCGAGCTGCGCCTTTCCGCCGCCGGCCGACCGGGACGGAGCGCCGGAGGGTCCAAGAAATGGTTTGCCGACCCGGTGGCTGTGTGTCACCGTTCGGCCTGGACCGGCAGTTGATCATCGGCGGCCGGTCGATGTCGACATGTCGGCGACCTCTCGGGGATCCACCGGAGAGGTGACGAAACGATGGGAACCGGTGCCGTGGGCAACAATTACGAGGACGAGTGTCGCCGGTCGTTGGCCGAGGAGCAGGCGAAGAGCCTTGCCGAGACCAACCACTGGGAACATGTGGACAGGGAGCGGGTCCACCAGGACTGGGACGTCCTGTACCGGGAGATCACGGCTTTCCTGGACGGCGGCTCCCTGCCAGGGGACCAGCAGGTCCAGGAGCTCGTCCGCAGGCACTTCGACATCGCCTGCCGGTTCTACACCCCCTCCAGGGAGGCTTACGTCGGCATGTCGCTCTTCTACGCCGAGGACGAGGCCATGAGGGCGTTCCACGATTCCTACCACCCCGGGTTGGTGGATTTCCTGGGCGCCGCGATCAAGGTGTTCGCCGAGCAGGGGAGCGGGTTCGCCCCCAGCGCAGGGGCCGAGGCTTCGGCGTAGTCGGGCGGCACGGGCCAGGACGTGCATGGACGGGGTGGGCCCCAGGCTGCCTCAGCCCCTGGGAGAAGGAAGCAGAGACCAGGGTCTCGGGCTGGTGCCGAGACAACATCGTGCGTGAGGACGACTTCGTCTGCGCCTTCTGCGGGAGTGATCTGCCCGCGGCGTGGAACGTGGATCCCGCTGCGTGAGACCGCGGGTCACAGCCACTCGTCAATGGTCGCGACGAGGACGGTCGCCTCGTCGCGGACGGCGAGCTTGTCGTATCGCCTGGCGACAGCGCGATGTCTCTTGAGGCGGTTGATCCCGCACTCGACCGCGTGACGCTCGCGGTAGTCGGCCGGGTCGCATCCCGGCGGCCGGCCGCCGCGGGAGCCGAGCTTCCGGCGGTTGCGCGCCTGGTCGGCCTTGTCCGGGATGGTGCAGCGGATCCCGCGCCGGCGCCGCGCGAACGTCCCGGCCCGTGATCGCCGGTCTCGGTCAACACGCCACCCTGTGGTTCTTTCTGCAGGTCACCCTGCTTGCGGGCCCCGGCCGCATGCTGATGAGCGCGGCACGCCGTGGAGTCGACGCTCAGGTCCCATGTGATCGCACCTTCCGCGTTGGCCGTGCCACCCGCAGCAGCATGGGCTTCGAGTCGTTCCCGCGCCTGCGGGGGTAGCTCCGGATCTCAGCCAGCAGCCTGTGGAGCAGCCGGGCGGGCCCGGCGGCGGCATGCCGCAGCGATCACTGTTGGCAGCTCGCCCGAGGTGCAGGACATTTTGCGCGGGCACTCCGAGTCGTGGAAGGACCGTCCGAGTGACGAGCCCGGCACGCAAAACCGGCGCGTTGAGACGTAACGTGCCCCCACCCAGGCGGGTGGGAGCACGTCAGATGGTGGCCTTGGGTTCCTGTCACCAGCCGATGCTGGGCCAGAATTGGATCAGCCAGTGCTCCACCGGCTCTTCGTCTATGTCGTCGAGTTCGTCCTCGTCGTAGGTTGGGTCGATGAACTGGGGAGGATCTTCCTCGTGGACGGGGACGTCGTCACGGCGCATCAGGAGGCGGAGGTCGTATCGGCCGTTCGGGAGCTCCAGCTGCCCCACGGGGTCACCAAACAGGCTCAGTACAGATACCTTGTCACCGAGCGTGACACCGAGAAAGCTGCGCTGGTAGTCCCAGTGGCCGGGCGGGGTGTTCTCCGGAGCCTGGGAGAGATGCTCGAGCCTCACAGCCGGACAGGCCGACGGGTCATCGCTGTTGAGGCGTATCCCTGCGCCTGGGACTACTACGACACCATCGTCGTGGGGACGTTGGGAGAAGACGATTGTGCCAACGTCGGTGGTGCCGTACTGAACCGAGGGTCGTAGGTCTACATAGGACACCAATGACATGTCGAATCACCCTATGGTCTGCAGCGTGCTGACGGATCGCTTCTGGCGGGGGTGGCGTGCTGTGTTCAGCCTAGGGCGATCAGCGCATCCCAGCCGTTGCTGTTGACCTCCTGGTACCGGCTGAACCAGGGGAGGTCTCCGGCGGGATTTCGGTCGACTTCGGGATCGTCCCAGAAGCGGAACAGCTTTTCGCCACGGATACCCCAAAGGTCCAGGGTGGGATTTTGGCGCTGTCGGCTCCCGGATCGGGCGCAGTAGGTGATGACAAGAGCCCCGCACTCTCGGGTGCGGGGCTCTTGTCATCCACGGGCGTCTCTTTGAGGTCGCCGGGCGGCGTTAGCCGGTCCGTGGACGGGATCGAGTTGGGGCGCGCGGGCGGTAGCGAAATGGCGTGGCCGTTGGACGGTGGCGAGGTCGGGTGGAGCTGCGGGGCCACGGCGGCCGCCCAGGTTCGCGAGTGTCTGCAGGGTCGTGCAGACCTCGAAGGGACCGGTCTCGACTGGCGGTGACCGATGACGTGGAGCGCTGCCGCTGGGCGCGGTGGGAGGCCGTCATCAGCCTGTCCTGCAGCCTTAGGCGGAGCCTTATGACCTGCGGAGATTTGCATCGTGCCACGTCAGTGCCTCAGCTTCACATGGGCGCCGCCCCGCTGGCCCTGTCGTCCCCACACCCGCGGGCTAGCTCGCGGGACCCGGGCAAGCCCGATCCGGAGAAGCCGTCGTCCCCGCACCCGCGGGAGTAAGGTGCCGGTGCGCGGATCCGGCCGGGGCCGAAGGAGCGGGAGCTGTAATGAGCGAGTACCAGCAGAGGTTGCGGGAGGCGGTGCTCGCCGCGCCGGTCGTCGAGGCGCCGGCGCCCTGGGAGCGGGTCGGGCGCACGTGCATACCCGTCGGGGGGCTGCTCGGCATCGGTTTCGCCGTCGATCCCGGCAGTGGGCACGATCTGGTCATGGTGGTCTCCACCGGCGGCCACGGGCTCTTCGACGCGGTCACCGGGGAGAAGATCGCGCGCGAGTACGACCCGGACGGCGAGGACGCCACCCCCGACGGGGTGGCCGATCTGACGTGCCCGGGGCTCGGTCCGGTGGCGGGCACGCGCGTGCACATCGCGGGGCTCTTCGGGGGCGGTCTGCACTCGGGGACCGGCGACGGGTGGTGCGTGGAGGCGGTCGGCCCCGACTGGCCCGCCCACCGGGTGCTGTTGTCGGCCGGCGGCGGGATCCGGCGGGGAGCGCACGGCGAGAGCTGGTGGCACGTCTTCCATGCGCACTACTCGGAGTTCCGTGCGGCGGGCTTCTCCCCGTCGGGACGTACGCTCGCGGTGGCCACCAGCAGCGACCTGAGCCTGTGGACGCGCCCGCCTCACGGAGCGCCGTAGACCGGGCCCGGCAGGCGCATGCGGGGCAGAAGGGCGCGTACCGCGCGGCCCGCCTCGGCGGGGGTCCAGCGTTCTCCCTTGTCGGTGGTGGGGCCGGGGTGCCAGCCCTCCATGACGGTGATGCGGCCCGCCTCGGCCTCGAAGACCTGGCCGGTGACGCCGTCGGAGTCCGCCGAGGCCAGCCACACCACCAGCGGTGAGACGTTGGCGGGGGCCATGGCGTCGAAGCCGCCGTCCGCGGGCGGGGCCATGGCCTCGGCGAAGGGGCCCTCGGTCATGCGGGTGCGGGCGGCGGGGGCGAGGGCATTGACCTGGACGCCGTAGCGGGCGAGTTCGGCGGCGGCCACCAGGGTCAGGGCGACGACGCCGGCCTTGGCGGCGGCGTAGTTGGCCTGGCCCACGCTGCCGAGCAGTCCGGCGCCGGAGGTGGTGTTGACCACGCGCGCCTGCGGGGTGCGGCCGGCCTTGGCCTCGGCGCGCCAGTGCGCCGCGGCGTGGCGCAGGGGCAGGAAGTGGCCTTTGAGGTGGACGCGGACGACGGCGTCCCAGTCGTCCTCGCCGAGGTTGACGAGCATCCGGTCGCGCACGAACCCGGCGTTGTTGACCAGGGCGTCCAGGCGCCCGTACGTCTCCAGGGCGGCGGCGATCAGGGAGGCCGCGCCCGCTGCGGTGGCGATGTCGCCGGTGTGGGCGACGGCCTCGCCGCCGCGCCGCCGTATCTCCTCGGCGGTGCGCTGTGCCGGGTCCGTACTGGCGCCGGTGCCGGCGGGGTCGGTGCCGAGGTCGCCGACGACGACGCGGGCGCCCTCGGCGGCCAGGGCGAGGGCGTGGGCGCGGCCCAGGCCCCGGCCGGCGCCGGTGACGGCGACGACGCGGCCGGCGCAGATTCCGTTCACTGATCCGCTCCCTCGGTCGTGGGGCCCCCGCCGGCGGCGGCGAGGAAGGCGGGGCGTTCCCCGCCGCCGTGGACGAGCAGGCTGGCCCCGGTGATGTAGGCGGCGCGGTCGGAGGCGAGGAAGACGGCCGCCTCGCCGATCTCGTCGGGTTCGGCGAGGCGGCCGGCGGGGACGGTGCCGGCGACGGCGGCGAGGCGGGCGGCGTCGCCGTAGTGCAGGTGGGCGGATTCGGTGCGCACGAGGCCGGCGACGATGGTGTTGACGCGTACGGCCGGGGCCCATTCGACGGCCATGGTGCGGGCGAGGTTCTCCAGGCCCGCCTTGGCGGCGCCGTAGGCGGCGGTGCCGGGCGAGGGGCGGGTGCCGCTGACGCTGCCGATCATCACCACGCTGCCGCCTTCCGGTTGGCCGGCCATGATGCGCCGGGCGGCGAGGGAGGCGGCGAGCGGGGCGAGGAGGTTGAGTTCGACGATGCGGGCGTGGCGTTCGGCGGGGGCGGCGTCGAGGGGCCGGTGGGGGGTGCCGCCGGCGTTGTTGACCAGGACGTCGAGCCTGCCCGCGAGGGTGGCGACGCGGTCGAGGAGGTCGTCGGCGGCTCCGGGGAGGCGCAGGTCGGCGGGCAGGTAGTGGGCGCTGCGGCCGGCGGCCTCGACGGGGGCGGCGGGCGGCCGGCGGGCGCAGACGACGACGTGGGCTCCGGCGTGCAGGAAGGCGCGGGCGATGCCGGCGCCGACGCCGCGGGTGCCGCCGGTGACGAGGGCGACCCGGCCGTGGAGCAAGCAGGTTGTGCTCATTCACGCGCCTCCCCGGGCGACCGGGCGGCTGCTACCGTCGACAGCGACCGGTACACCTAACAAATGTTTGGTGAAAAGGTAGCCCATGGGCATCTCCACCGCACGCCCGGAGCGCGGCATCGCCGTCGTGACCGTCGACTTCCCGCCCGTCAACGCCCTGCCCGTCGACGGCTGGCACGCCCTGGCGGACGCGGTGCGCGCCGCGGGCGCCGAACCGGCCGTCAACTGCGTCGTCCTGACCGCCGCCGGGCGCGGCTTCAACGCCGGCGTCGACCTCAAGGAACTGCAGCGCCCCGACGGCCACACCGCGCTGGTGGCCGTCAACCGCGCCTGCGCGGAGGCCTTCTGTGCCGTCTACGACTGCCCCGTCCCGGTCGTCGCCGCCGTGCACGGCCACTGCCTGGGCGGCGGAATCGGCCTGGCCGGCACCGCGGACGCCCTGGTCGCCTCCGACGACGCCGTCTTCGGCCTGCCCGAGCTGGACCGCGGCGCGCTGGGGGCTGCCACCCATCTGGCGCGGCTCGTCCCCCAGCACCTGATGCGCACCCTCTTCTTCACCTCGCGCACCCTCACCGCCCGCGAACTGCACGGCCACGGCGCGGTCTGGCGCGTGGTGCCGCGCCCGGAACTGGCCGGTGCGGCCCTCGCCCTGGCCCGGGAGATCGCGGCCAAGGACGGCGTGCTGCTGCGCCTGGCCAAGGCCGCGCTCAACGGCATCGACCCCGTCGACGTGCGCCGCAGCTACCGCTACGAACAGGGCTTCACCTTCGAGGCCACGCTCGCGGGCGCCGGCGACCGGCACCGCGACGCCTTCGTCAGCCGTCACCATGGAAGGGAGCCGTCGTGACCGCCGACAAGACGATGACCGCCGACGAGGCCGTGGGCCGCCTGGCGGACGGCATGACGATCGGCATCGGCGGCTGGGGCTCGCGCCGCAAGCCGATGGCGCTGGTACGGGCCCTGCTGCGGTCGTCCGTGACGGACCTGACGGTGGTCTCCTTCGGTGGCCCGGACGTCGGGCTGCTGGCGGCCGCCGGCCGCATCCGCCGGCTGGTCGCGGCTTTCGTCACCCTCGACTCCATCCCCCTCGAACCGCACTTCCGCGCGGCCCGGCAGCGCGGCGAGCTGGAGCTGACCGAGCTGGACGAGGCGATGGTGATGTGGGGCCTGACCGCGGCCGCGCACCGCCTGCCGTTCCTGCCGGTACGCGCGGGCCTGGGCTCGGACGTGCTGCGGGTCAACCCGCAGCTGCGCACGGTTGTCTCCCCGTACGAGGACGGCGAGGAGCTGGTCGCGGTGCCCGCCCTGGCCCTGGACGCGGCCCTGGTGCACCTCAACCGCGCCGACGCCCGCGGCAACGCCCAGTACCTGGGCCCCGACCCGTACTTCGACGACCTGTTCTGCGAGGCCGCGCGCGAGGCGTACGTCAGTTGCGAACGCGTCGTGGAGCCGCAGGAGTTCGCGACCGCCGCGGGCCCGCAGAGCCTGCTGGTCCAGCGGCACTGCGTCACCGGAGTGATCGAGGCGCCGCAGGGCGCCCACTTCACCTCCTGCGTGCCCGACTACGGGCGGGACGAGCGCTTCCAGGCCGCGTACGCCCGGGCGGCCGCCGACCCCGCGGCGTGGCGCGCGTTCACGGCGCGCTTCCTGTCGGGGGACGAGGAGGAGTACCGGGCCGCGGTCGCCGCCTGCGCACGGGAGGCGGCGTGAGCGGCACGGGGCCGGCGAGCCGGGCGGAGATCTGCGTGGTGGCGTGCGCGGAGGCCTGGCGCGGCGACGGCGAGGTCCTGGCCGCGCCCATGGGCCTGATCCCCACGATCGCGGCCCGGCTGGCCCGGCTGACCTTCGCCCCCGACCTGCTGCTGACGGACGGCGAGGCGCTGCTGGTCGCCGACGTGCCCGCCGTCGGCGCCCGGGCGCGGGTCGCCGAGGGCTGGCTGCCGTACCGGCGGCACCTGGCCCTGGCGATGGGAGGCCGGCGGCACGTGATGATGGGCGCGAGCCAGCTCGACCGCTACGGCAACCAGAACATCAGCTGCATCGGCGCCTGGGAGCGGCCCGACCGGCAGCTGCTGGGCGTGCGCGGGGCGCCGCTCAACACGCTCAACCATCCCACCAGTTACTGGATTCCCCGGCACTCTCCGCGCGTGCTGGTCGAGCGCGTCGACATGGTCTGCGGCGTCGGCAACGACCGCGCGGCCGCGGCCGGCCCGTCCGCCATGCGCCACCACTGCCTGCGGCGCGTGGTCACCGACCTGGCCGTCCTGGACTTCGCCACGCCCGACGGCCGCCTGCGCGTCCGCTCGCTGCACCCGGACGTCACGCCCGAGGAGGTACGGCAGGCCACCGGATTCCCCCTCGACGTCCCCGCCGGCGCACCGCGCACCCGCCGGCCCACCCCGGCCGAACTGCACCTGATCCGCGAGGTGCTGGACCCGCAGGGCCTGCGGGAGAAGGAGGTGCCCCGGTGAGCGCGCCCGTCCTGCCCACCACGCCCGTGCTGCCCACCGCGCTCACCCGGCTGACCGGTGTCACCCATCCCCTGGTGCAGACGGGCATGGGCTGGGTGGCCGGCCCCCGCCTCGTGGCGGCCACGGCCGAGGCCGGTGCCCTGGGCATCCTCGGCGGCGCCACCATGTCCCCGGCCGCCCTGCGCGCCGCGGTGCGCGAGGTCGCCTCGCGCACCGGCCGGCCCTTCGGCGTCAACCTGCGCGCGGACGCGGCGGACGCGGCCGAGCGCTGCGCGATCCTGGTGCAGGAGGGGGTGAAGGTCGCCTCCTTCGCACTCGCCCCCGTCCCGCAGCTGATCGCCCGCCTCAAGGACGCCGGAGTGGTGGTCGTGCCCACCGTGGGCAGCCGACGGCACGCGGAGAAGGTCGCCGCCTGGGGCGCGGACGCGATCGTGGTGCAGGGCACCGAGGGCGGCGGCCACACCGGGCCGGTGGCCACCGGCGTGCTCCTGCCGCAGGTGCTCGACGCGGTGGACGTCCCCGTGATCGCCGCCGGCGGCTTCCACGACGGACGCGGGCTGGCGGCCGCCCTCGCCTACGGCGCCTGCGGCATCGCCATGGGCACCCGCTTCCTGCTCACGGCGGACTCCACCGTGCCGGCGGCCGTCAAGGCCGCCTACCTGGCGGCCGGCGTGCGGGACGTCACCGTCACCACCAAGGTCGACGGGCTGCCGCACCGGATGCTGCGCACACCCTTCGTCACCGGCCTCGAACGGGCCGGGCGCGCGGGGACGTTCGTACGGGCCCTGCGGCACGCGGCCGCCTTCCGGCGGCTGACCGGCATGCGGCGCAGGGATCTGCTGCGCGACGGGTGGGCCATGAAGCGCTCCCGGGACCTGATGTGGAGCCAGGTGCTGCTGGCGGCGAACGCGCCGATGCTGCTGCGCGCGGCCATGGTGGAGGGCCGCGTGGAGGCCGGGGTGATGGCGGCGGGACAGGTCGCGGGCGTCATCGACGACCTGCCGAGCGTGGCGGAGCTCGTGGAGCGGGTGATGGCGCAGGCCTGCGCGACTCTGCGAGGCTTGCCCCGACCGTGACCGCGCCCGAAGGAGGCCCCGTGCCGGACGCCCGCTCGTTGTGGCAGCTCGTCGAACCGGTGCACGCCGTGGCCTACTTCGCGCCCGAGGTGCCGGCGGCCTTCCACAAGGCGGGGCTGCGCGGCTGGTGGCGCGCCTACTTCGCCGGCCGCGCCGCCCCGCTGGGCGCCGTCGGACCGGCCCAGGTGACCGCCTCCTTCTTCGGCTTCGCCCCCGCCACCGTGGCCCGCGCCCTGCCCGCGATCTGGGACACCGTGCCCCCGTACGCCGCACTGCGGCTGCGGCGTACGGGCGCCCGCGCCGCGCTGGGCCGCCTGCTCGCCGGGCACGAGGAGGCGACCGTACGGGCGGCCGGGCTGCTGAGCACGGTGGTGGACGGGCTCGACTGCGCCGGGCGCGTCCTGGCCGCCGCCAACGCCGCCCTCGCCCTGCCGGACGACCCGCTGGAGCGCCTGTGGCACGCGGCGACGGTGCTGCGCGAGCACCGGGGCGACGGCCACGTCGCGGCCCTCGTCGCCGCCGGCCTCGACGGCTGCGAGTCCCTGGTGCTCCGGGCGGGCAGCGACGTGCCCCGCTCCGAGCTGCAGCCGTACCGGGGCTGGACGGACGAGGAGTGGGAGGCGGCCGCGCGCCGGCTTGCGGCGCGGGGCCTGCTCAGGGCGGACGCGCGCGTGACGGAGGAGGGACGGGCGCTGCTGGCCGCTGTGGAGGAGGCGACGGACCGGGCGGCGGGCCGCGCGCTGGAGGGAGCACCGGACGCCGAACTGGCGGCCGCCCTCGCGCCGCTGGCGCGCGCCTGCACGGCGGCCCTGCGCTTCCCGAACCCGATCGGCCTGCCACGCCTGCCCGCGGCAGGCTGACCTTTGAGTACGCTCCCCCATCGTGCACTTTTCGGTTGACGCTCTTTTATTCGACAGTGACGACACAGTGGTCTCGACGCGTCTGGTCTCCCGCGTATGGCGGCAGTGGGCGCAGTCGTACGGCATGAGCCTCGACGAGGTGAAGGCCCGGGTCCCCGTCCACGGCCGGCCCGCCCGGGCGATCATCGCGGAGCTCCTGCCCGGCCCCGACGTGGCCGGCGCCGTCCGGCGCCTGGAGGAGGCGGAGGTGGCGGACGCGCTGGCCGGCAACGTCACCGCGGTGGCCGGGGCCGCCGAGCTCATCGCCTCGCTGCCCGCGGACCGCTGGGCCGTGGTGACCTCCGGCTCCCGCCGCGTCGCCGAGGCGCGCCTGGCCCACCTGGGGCTGCTGCCCGAGGTGCTCGTCACCGTCGACGACATCACCCACCACAAGCCCCACCCGGAACCCTTCCTCCTGGCAGCCGAGCGACTCGGCCTCGATGCGGCCCGCTGCGCCGTCGTCGAGGACTCCCCCGCCGGCCTGGCCTCCGGGCGGGCGGCGGGCATGACGACCATCGCCCTGACGACCACCCACGCCGCACACGATCTCGAGGCGGATGCGACGGTGGAGGACCTCACCGGGATCACCGTGCGCGTCGCGCCGGACGGACGGCTCCGGGTCACGGTCGGCTGAGGGAGAACACCTACAGCCGCTCGATGATCGTCACGTTCGCCTGCCCGCCGCCCTCGCACATCGTCTGCAGGCCGTAGCGGCCACCGGTGCGCTCCAGTTCGTGCAGGAGCGTCGTCATCAGGCGCGCCCCGGTGGCGCCCAACGGGTGGCCCAGGGCGATGGCGCCGCCGTTGACGTTGACGCGCCCGGGGTCGGCGCCCGTCTCCTTCAGCCACGCCAGGACCACCGGCGCGAACGCCTCGTTGACCTCGAAGAGGTCGATGTCGTCGACGCCGAGGCCCGCCCGCTGCAGGGCGCGGGCCGTGGCGGGGATGGGGGCGGTGAGCATGCGGATGGGGTCCTCGCCCAGGGCGGAGAGGTGGTGGATGCGGGCGCGCGGGGTGAGGCCGTGGTCGCGCACGGCCCGTTCGCTCGCGAGGAGCAGGGCCGCCGCGCCGTCGGAGACCTGCGAGGAGACGGCCGCGGTGAGCCGCCCGCCGGGCACCACGGTGCGCAAGGCGGCCATGGCCGCCGCCGAGGTGTCCCGGCGCGGGCCCTCGTCGGCGCCGATGCCCTCGTACGCGGCGCTCTCGCGGGCGAAGCGCCCTTCGTCGGCGGCCTGCACGGCCCGCCGGTGGGAGCGCAGGGCGTACTCCTCCATCTGCTCGCGGGTGATGCCCCACTGGTCGGCGATCAGCTCCGCGCCGTGGAACTGGTTGACGGGCTTGTTGCCGTAGCGGGCGCGCCAGCCGCGGGAACCCGCGAAGGGGCCCTGGACCAGGCCGAGGGGTTCGGCGGCGCGGTGGAAGGCGTAGCCGATGGGCACCTGCGACATGCTCTGGGTGCCGCCGGCGACGACGAGGTCCTGGGTGCCGGAGAGCACGGCCTGGGCGGCGAAGTGGACGGCCTGCTGGCCGGAGCCGCACTGCCGGTCGACGGTGACGCCGGGGACGTGTTCGGGCAGGCCGGCGGCGAGCCAGGCGGTGCGGGCGATGTCGCCGGCCTGCGGGCCGACGGTGTCCAGGCAGCCGAGGACCACGTCGTCGACGGCGGCGGGGTCGGCCCCGGTGCGCCGCAGGAGTTCGGTGATGACGTGGGCCGCCAGGTCGGCGGGGTGGGCGCCGGCGAGGGCCCCGCCCCGCCGCCCGACGGGGGTGCGTACGGCTCCTGCGATGTAGGCCTCGGCCATGACCGTCTCTCCTCACTCGCGCAGGGCGTCTTCCTCACTCGCGCAGGGCGATGCCCTCCAGGACGATGGACAGGTACTGCTCGGCGATCTCCTCGGGGCCGTGGGTGCCGTCCGGCCGGTACCAGGAGGCGGCGACCCACACGGTGTCGCGCAGGAAGCGGTAGGCGAGCCGGACGTCGAGGTCGGCGCGGAAGGCGTCCTCGGCGACGCCGCGCCGCAGCACCGTCAGCCACATGTCCTCGAAGCGCTCCTGGGAGGCGGCGAGGTAGCCGAAGCGCGGGTGGCCGGCCAGGTGGCGGGCCTCGCGCTGGTAGATGGCGACGGCGGCACGGTGCCGGTCGATCTCCCGGAACGACTCGGTGACCAGGGCCCGCAGGGTCTCGCGGGGCGTCAGGCCGGCGGCGAGGACGGCGTCGTAGCCGGCCCACAGCTCGTCGAGGAACGCGGAGAGGATCTCGTCGAGCATCGACTCCTTGGAGTCGAAGTGGTAGTAGAGGCTGCCGGCGAGGATCCCCGCCTCGTCGGCGATGCGGCGGACGGTGGTGGCGCTGTAGCCGTGCTCGGCGAAGACGGACGCCGCCGTCGCCAGCAGTTCGGAGCGGCGCCCGGGGTGGGGCCTGGGGGTGGTGGTGGGCACGCGGCCATTGTCCGTCACGGGTGGCGGCTGCTGACGGAGACGGTCTCGCCGGTCATGTACGAGGAGTAGTCGCTGGCGAGGAAGACGACGACGTTGGCGACCTCCCACGGCTCGGCGGCCCGGCCGAAGGCCTCGCGTGCGGTGAGCTCCTCCAGCAGGGCGGGGGTGGTGACCTTGGCCAGGTGCGGGTGGGCGGCGAGGCTGGGGGCGACGGCGTTGACGCGCACGTGGAAGTCGGCCGCCTCCAGGGCCGCGCAGCGGGTGAGGGCCATGACGCCGGCCTTGGCGGCCGCGTAGTGGGCCTGGCCGCGCTGGGCGCGCCAGCCGGCGACGGAGGCGTTGTTGACGACGACGCCGCCGTGCCCGTGGGCCCGCATGCGGCGCAGAGCGGCGCGGGTGCAGCGGAAGGTGCCGGTCAAGGTGGTCTCCAGGACGCGGTGCCACTGTTCGTCGCTCATGTCGGCGAGCTCGGCGGTGCCGCCGAGCCCGGCGTTGTTGACGAGGACGTCGAGGGGGCCGTGGCGGGCCTCGGCGAGGTCGAGCAGGCCGGCGACCTGGTGCTCGTCGGTGACGTCGCAGGGGGTGCCGGTGACGCGGTCGGCGCCGAACTCGCCGGCGAGCGCGTCCACGGCCTGCGCGAGGCGGCGTGCGTGGGCGTCGCCGAGGACGACGTGGGCGCCCTCCTCCAGGAAGCGGCGGGCGGTGGCCCCGCCGATGCCGGTGCCGGCGGCGGCGGTGACGACGGCGGCGCGGCCGGCGAGCAAGCCGTGGCCGGGCACGTAGGACGGCACCTCGACGCTGCTCATGGCCGTACGGTAACCTACCAAACACTTGTTAGGGAAGGACGGTTGATGTCCGCTGACCCGACACCCTTCGACGACAGCCCTTCCGACGTGGTGCGCTACGAGCGGCGGGGCCCCGTGGCCACGGTCACCATGAACCGGCCCGCGTACCGCAACGCCCAGAACTCCGCGATGACCTACGCCCTGGACCGGGCGCTGTACACGGCGGCGGCCGACGACACCGTCAAGGTGGTCGTCCTGGCGGGCGCCGGGAAGCACTTCTCGGCCGGTCACGACATCGGCACGCCCCAGCGCGACGCCCACCTGCCGCACGCGCGCGTGGCCGGGCTGTGGTGGGACCACGCGGACAAGGCGGGCGCCGAGCAGCGCTTCGCCCGCGAGGCGGAGGTCTACCTGGGCATGTGCCGACGCTGGCGCGAGCTGCCCAAGCCGATGATCGCGAGCGTGCAGGGCGCGTGCGTGGCGGGTGGGTTGATGCTGGCCTGGGTGTGCGACCTGATCGTCGCCGCCGACGACGCCTTCTTCGCCGACCCGGTGGTGCGCATGGGCATCCCCGGCGTCGAGTACTTCGCGCACCCGTGGGTGCTGCCGCCGCGCGTCGCCAAGGAACTGCTGTACACCGGCGACCGGATGGACGCCCGGCGGGCGCACGAGCTGGGCATGGTCAACCGCGTGGTGCCGCGCGCCGAACTCGCCGCCGCCACCCTCCGGTTGGCCGAGCGCGTGGCCACCATGCCGCGCCTGGGACTCGCGCTCGCCAAGCGCGCCGTGAACCAGGCCGAGGACCTGCAGGGCCTGCACACCGGCCTGGACGCGGCGTTCGCGCTGCACCACCTCGCCCACGCGCACAACGCCGAGACCTCCGCGGACCCGCTGGCCGGCCTGGACGCCAAGGCCATGGCCCGGGCCGCGAAGGACACGTAGAAGGACGCCGGGATGGACCTCGACCTCGCACCCGAGGACGCCGCCCTGCGCGCCGGGGCCCGCGCGTGGCTCGCGGCCCACGTGCCCCCGGGGCCGCTGCCGTCGCTGGAGACTGCAGCGGGCTTCGCCGCGCACCGCGCCTGGGAGCGAACGCTGCACGAGGCCGGCTGGTCGGTGGTGTCCTGGCCGCAGGAGTACGGCGGGCGGGGCTGCTCCCTGCTGCAGTGGCTGGTCTTCGAGGAGGAGTACTGGGCGGCCGGCGCCCCCGCCCGGGTCTCGCAGAACGGCACCCAGTTGCTCGCGCCGACCCTCTTCGCGCACGGCACGCCCGCGCAGCGGGCGCGGATCCTGCCGGCGATGGCGAGCGGCGAAGTGGTGTGGGCGCAGGCATGGTCGGAACCGGAGGCCGGTTCCGACCTCGCCTCCCTGCGCTCGGCCGCCGTCCGCACCGATGGCGGCTGGCTGCTGCGCGGCCACAAGACCTGGTCGTCGCGGGCCGCGTTCGCCGACCGCGCCTTCGGGCTCTTCCGCAGCCATCCGCGTGCGGGGCGGCCGCACGAGGGGCTGACGTACCTGCTGTTCCCGCTGCGCGCGCCGGGCGTGACGGTGCGGCCCGTCGGCCGCCTGGACGGCAGGCCGGCCTTCGCCGAGATCTTCCTGGACGACGTCTTCGTGCCCGACGAGGACGTGGTGGGCGAGCCCGGGCAGGGCTGGCGGGTGGCCATGAGCACGGCGGGCCACGAGCGCGGGCTGATGCTGCGCAGCCCCGGCCGCTTCGGTGCGGCCGCGCGGCGCCTGGCCGCCCTGTGGCGCGCCCGCGGCGGCGATCCGGCCCTGCGCGAGCGGGTCGCCGACGCACTGATCCGGGCCCGCGCCTACCAGTTGTACGGGTACGCGCAGGCGTCCCGCCCCCCGTCGGCGCCCGGTGCGCAGGCCAGCCTGACGAAGGTCTTCTGGTCCGAGCTGGACCTCGCGCTGCACGAGACGGCCCTGGACCTGCTGGGCCCCGAGGGCGAGGTGGCGGGGCAACCATGGGCGGAGGGCTGGCTCTTCGCCCTCGCCGGGCCGATCTACGCCGGCACGAACGAGATCCAGCGCGATGTGATCGCCGAACGGCTGCTGGGACTGCCGAAGGGACGGCGCGGATGAGGTTCGCCCCGGACGCCGAGCAACGGGCCTTCTCCCAGCTGCTGGAGCGGGTCCTGGCCGGGGCGGAGGTACCCGCGGCCGTACGGGCGTGGGCGCGCGGCGAGCACGGTCCGGGCCGCGCGGTGTGGCGGCGGGCCGCCGACGCGGGGGTGTTCACGCTCGCGGTGCCGCAGGAGTACGGGGGCGCGGGCCTGCTGCCCGTCGAGGCGGGCCTGGCCTTCACCGCGCTGGGCCGGCACTGCGCGCCCGGGCCGCTGGTGGAGACGGTGGCGGCCGCGGTACTGCTGGCCCGACTGGCCGAGGCGGGCGAGGCGGGCCCGGCACGCCGGTGGCTGACCCGGGTGGGCGCGGGTGGCGCGGTGCTGACACTGGCGGCGCCCGCGGCAGGGCCGTCGGCGCTGGACGCGGATGCCGCGGACGCACTGCTCGTGGTGGAGGGCGACGTGCTGCGGCTCGCCCCGGGCCACGGCCCGGTGCGGGCGTCGGTCGACCCCGCCCGGCGCCTGGCCGCCCCGGACGGCGGCGGCGAGATCCTCGCGGCGGGCCGTGCGGTGCGCGAGGCCGCGACGCAGGCCGCCGCGTGGGCGGCGTACGCGACCGCCGCACAGGCGCTCGGCGTGGGGACGGCGCTGCTGGACAAGGCGGTGGCGCACGCCCGCCGGCGTACGCAGTTCGGCCGGCCCGTGGGGTCCTTCCAGGCGGTCAAGCACCGGCTGGCGGACACGCTGATGGGCCTGGAGTTCGCCCGTCCCCTGCTGCACGGGGCCGGCGTGGCGCTGGCCTCGGGTGCGGCGACGGCCGCGGGCGAGGTGGCGGCGGCCAAGGCGGCCGCGGGCGAGGCGGCGTACGCGGCGGCGCGCAGCGCGCTGCAGGTGCACGGGGCCATGGGCTACACCGCCGAGTACGAGTTGTCGCTGTGGCTGGGCAAGGCGCGGGCGCTGCGGACGGCGTGGGGCACTCCGGAGCACTGCAGGGAGGTCGCTCTCGCGGAACTGTTTCACGAGTAATTCCTTCACGAGTAAAACACCTGCTAATCTTTTCGGCATGGCGAAGCACTTTTCCGCCCGTCCGCTCCCCCTGCCCCTGCGCGGCCTGGTCCGGCTGCGTCCGGCCGCGGACATCTGGTACAAGCCGGCCCTGAGCGCCGTCGTCGCGATGGCGGTGCCCGACGCCGTCCTGCTGGCCGCCGGCCGCCTGGACCTCGCGCTGTACACCGCCGCCGGAGCCCTGTGCGCGCTCTACGGGCACGACCTGCCCTACGCCCGGCGGGCCCGAACCCTGGCCGGCGTCGTCCTCGGCACCCTCGCCGGCGTGGGCGCCGCGCTGACCTGCTCCGCACTGACCGGCTCGGCGCCCGTACTCGTCCTCGGCGCCGCCCTCGTCGCGGCGGCGCACCGGGCGGCGTGCGACGCGAGCGGTATCGGGCCACCCGGCAACGTCGTGCTGACCTTCGTCACCTCCAGCGCCTTCTTCGTCCCCCAGCGGCCGGGCGACGTCCCCGGCCACCTCGCCCTGGTGGCGGCCGCCGGGGCCCTGGCCTGGCTGGTGTGCATGGCCCCGGCGGTCCGACGGCCGCACGGCCCGGAGCGCGTCACCGTCTCCCGCGCGCTCGCCGCGGCGGCCCGGCTGCTGGAGGCGACCACTCCCGCCGAGCGGGCGGCGGCCCGGCACGCCGCGGTGACGGCCGTCGGCGCGGCCCGGCGCGCGGTCGCCGGCCGGCCGCCGCTGACGCAGCCGCTGGCCTCGGCCGAGGCGGCACTGGCCGCCGGGGCGGCGGATCCCGCCGCGGCCGCCCGGCTGCGGGCCGCGGCCCGTGCCGTACGCCGCGACCGGACGGCCCTGTCCCCCGCCGCCGTCCGCACCGCCCGGCCGGCCCTCCGCGGCACGGCCCCGCTGCCCGTCGCCGTCCGCGTCGCGCTCGGCGCCGCCCTCGCCGGATGGACCTCGCTCGCCCTGGGCAGCGCGCACCCGTACTGGGCCGTGGTCGGCGCCGCCTCCGTCGTCCAGCCCAACACCACGCTGTCGTGGCAGCGCGCCGTGCAGCGCGTACTCGGCAACCTCCTGGGGCTCGCCCTGTTCACCGCCCTGCTGCCGGTGGCCCGCACGGGCGCCGCCGCCCTGGTCGGCCTCTCGCTCGCCCTGCAGTTCGGCGCCGAGGCGTTCATGTCGCGCAACTACTGGCTCGGCAGCGTCTGCGTCACCCCGATGGCCCTGCTGCTCGGCGAGTTCGCCGCGCCGCACCCCGCGGGCGGCCTGGTCGCCGACCGGTGGACCGACACCCTCGTCGGCTGCGCCGTGGGCCTGCTGACGTGCGCCGCGGTCACCAACCGGCGGGCCACCCGCCGCGCCGAGGCGGCCCTGGTGCGCGCCCGTGCCGCACGCCACGCCGCCGCGGCCCGGCTGCACGCCGCCGGCGACCGGGAGCAGGCGCGCGACCGGCTCGCGGCCGCGCTCGCGGAGCTGCGCACCGCGGCGGACGTCGCCGCGGGCGAGTGGTGGCAGCCGGCGCCGGCCGCCGCCCGGGCCGCCCGGGAGGAGCACGACGAGGGCCACCGCGTGCTGGCCACCCTGCCCGTGCAGGCACCGGCGCCGGGCTAGGGCGTGGCCGGCGGCTCCTCGTCCCGCGGTGCCGATCCGCGGGCGCGTCGTGGCCTGTCTCGCCACGCGGCGGCAGCCGCACATCGACAACACCCCGCGCCCCTGACAGGGCGCACGATCCGCCGGACCGGCCCTGGCCCGGCGCCGCGCCGCGGACCGGGGCACGGCAGAATCGGACCCGGAGCACCCACCGGAGAGGATCGAGAACGTGGACCGGGACGCCGAGGCGGCCAGGAACGAAGGAGCCGGCGAGGCCACCGGGGCCGCCGCGGAGGACGTCGTGGCGCGCGTGCTGCGCCAGTGGCAGCGGGTCAGCCCGGGCCTCGACACCGCGCCGATGGCCGTGATCGGCCGGCTCAACCGCTGCGCCGCCCTGCTGCAGCAGGCGGCCGACGCGCCGCTGGCCCGCGAGGGGCTGGCCCGCGCGGAGTTCGACATCCTGGGCACCCTGCGGCGCACGGGCGGCGAGCTGACCCCGGGCCAGATCGCCCGGGAGACCTTCGCCTCGGGCGCCGCCGTCACCAAGCGCGTACGGGTCCTGGAGGAGCGCGGGCTCCTCGCCCGCCGGCCCGACGAGCGCGACCGGCGCGTGGCCCACCTCTCGCTCACCGACGCGGGCCGCGAGCTCATCGACCGGCTCGTGCCGCAGCAACTGGCGTACGAGCAGGACCTGCTGGCGGGCCTGGGCCGGGAGCGGCAGGAGGAACTGGCCGGCACCCTCGCCCGGCTGCTCGTCCACCTCGAGGGACGCCTGGGGGGCCTGCAGCCGTAGGGCGGGGACTACTGTCCTCGATCATGACCGAACCCTCCTCCCACCTGCGTACGACGGCCGAGGCCTACGACGCCGTCGCCGTCCGCTACGCCGCGTTCGTCCGCGACGCGCTCGACCCTCTGCCGCTGGACCGCGCGATACTCGCCGCGTTCGCCGACCTCGTGCGGGCGGCCGGCGGCGGGCCCGTCGCCGAACTGGGCTGCGGTCCGGGGCAGACGACCGCGCACCTGCGGGATCTGGGACTGGACATCTTCGGCGTCGACCTGTCGCCGGTGATGATCGAGCTGGCCCGTGAGGCCTACCCGGACCTGCGCTTCGAGGTCGGCTCCATGGACGCCCTGGACCTGGCCGACGGCACGCTGAGCGGCATCGCCTCCTGGTACTCGGTCATCCACACCCCGCCGCACGACCTGCCCGCGTACCTCGCCGAGTTCCGGCGCGTCCTCGCGCCCGGCGGCCATCTCCTGCTCGCCTTCTTCGAGTCGGAGGACGGTCCGGTCACGGCGTTCGACCACAAGGTGACGACGGCCTACCGGTGGCCGGTCGACGAACTGGCCCGGCTGTCCCGCGACGCGGGGTTCGCGGAGGTCGGCCGGATGCTGCGGGAGCCACTCGAAGGCGAGCGGTACCGCCGGGGGCACCTGCTGATGCGCGCGGGCGCGTAGCGCCTGCGGCTGCCGCCGCGTGGGCGCGATCGGCCAGCACCCACGGCACCCTCGTCTGCGGGCGCGTCGTGGCTTGTCGCGCCCACGCGGCGGCAGCCGCACATCGGTACTGCCCCGCGCCCCTTACGGGGCACTGCACGGTCCGCCGGTCGCGCCCGGGCCGGCCACGGAAACCGCCACGGATAATGAGCCGGTGTCCCATCCAGTGGTCTCGGCCCGGGAGGCCGACGTGCTCGCGCTGCTGGGGCAGCACCTGAGCAACGCGGAGACAGCCGCGCGGCTGTTCATCTCGGCACGCGGCCGCCTCGGCGCGCCCGGCGCCGGCCCTGCCGGCGGCGTTCGAGGCGGCCGGCTGCCCCTACCAGTCGGCGCGCACCCTGCTGCTCGCCGCCCTCGGGCTCGCGCCCGCGGCGCTCCGTGGTGGTTTCCGTAGTGAGAACGGAGGCGGACCGCAGCCGGTCCGGGAGAAACTCTGATCACAGCGATCGACGGACAGGAGCGATGATGAGCAGCACGGGCAACGGCGCGTACGAGGGGTTCACGGCCGAGGAGCGGGCCGCGATGAAGGAGCACGCGCAGGAGACGAAGAAGGCCGCGCGCCGGGCGTCGCGCGAGGAGAAGGCGGCGGAGGCGAAGCGGGACGTGCTCGCCAAGATCGCCGAGATGGACGAGGCGGACCGGATCATGGCCGAGCGCGTCCACGCCGTCGTCACGGCCGCCGCCCCGGACCTGGCGCCGAAGCTCTGGTACGGCATGCCGGCCTACGCCCGGGACGGCAAGATCGTCTGTTTCTTCCAGAGCGCGGCGAAGTTCAAGTCCCGCTACGCCACCCTCGGCTTCAGCGACCAGGCGCACCTGGACGAGGGCGCGATGTGGCCGGCCGCCTTCGCCCTGACCGAGGTGACCCCCGAGGTCGAGGCCCGCATCGCCGCCCTGGTGAAGCGGGCGGTGAGCTGAGCTGCGACCCGGGGTCGGGCGGGGCGCCTCAGGGCGCGTCCGGCGCATCTTCGTCACGCGCCACCACGGCGCCCCGTAAAGGGCGCGGGGAACTGCGCGACAAGCCACGACGTGCCCGCAGATTGCTTCGGACCCCGGGGTGGCGTGTCAGCTGCGGGTCGTCGCCGGCCGATCGCGCCCACGCGGCGGCAGCCACAAATCGACAAGGGGCCCCGCGCCCCTACGGGGTGGTGGGCACTGGCGAGGGGACGGCCCGGCCCACCGTCACGCCCGTGCCGCAGACCAGGTCCTTCATGGTTTTGCCCGCCCCCAGCAGGGTGACCTTGACCTCCTCCGGGCGCGGGTTGCCGGGCACGCCGTTGTGGGAGGCGGTGCACACCAGCTGGTTGCGGGCGAGGACGGTGAAGCGGGTGGGGTCCAGGGGCAGCCTGATGGTGACGGTCCCCTCCGCGCTGACGACCTCCACGGCCTCCTGGCGCATCTTGGGCAGCTCGGTGTAGAGGCCCTGTGCCATCTCCGGCTCGTTGGGCCCCTGGAGCAGCAGCGGGATCGCCATCTCCGCGCTGACCTGGCCGCTGGCCGGCCGGGAACGGGGTTCGAGCCCTCCGGGGAAGCCGAAGTAGAGCCGGGCCTCCTCGACGGGTGCGCCCGGCCGCTTCGCGCCCTGCGCGGGCTGGCCGACCTCCACGACGTCGGTCGGCTCGATGCCGCAGCCGGCCAGCGGGCCGGCGGCCGCGGCCGACAGGGCGAGCGCCGCCGCCACCCGGCGCCACGTTCGCGTGGTGCGCGTGGTCGTCATCTCTCCTCGCCTCCTCGCCGCAGGGGCAGGTCCACGGTGAACACCGCGCCCCCGTGCGACCCGTTGGCGGCCCGCACGGTTCCGTCGTGCAGCCGTACGTTCTCCAGCGTGATGGCCAGACCCAGGCCGCTGCCCTCGGAGCGGGCGCGGGCCGCGTCGGCCTTGAAGAACCGCTCGAAGACGTGGGGCAGGACCTCGGGGTCGATGCCCTCGCCCCGGTCGCTGATCTCGATCAGCAGCCGGTCTCCGCCGTCCGCATCGTGCGGGTCGGGCGCGACGCGCACCGCCACGCTCACCGGTTCGCCGCCGTGCCGCAGCGCGTTGCCGACCAGGTTGGCCACCACCACGTCGATGCGGCGCGGGTCCAGCCGGGCGCGGATGCCGTCCGGCAGGTCGGCGCCCACCTTCTCCTGCCAGCCGCGCGCCTGCAGGGTCTTGCGGACGGTCTCGGCGACGTCGACCTCGTCCAGGTGCAGGGCGGCGGCGCCGGCGTCGAAGCGGGAGATCTCCATCAGGTCCTCGACCATGCGGGCGAGCTTGCCGGTCTCCTCGCTGATGAGCCGGACCGCGTGGGCGGTGTCCGCGTCCAGCATGTCGGCGTCCTCGTCCAGGACGTCGACGACGGCGGTCATGGCGGCCAGCGGGGTGCGCAGCTCGTGGGAGACGTCGGCGGCGAAGCGGCGCGAGTTGGCCTCCATGCGCCGCAGCTCGGCGACGTTCTTCTCCAGGGCGGCGGCCATGTCGTTGAAGGTGCGCGAGAGGTCGGCGAGCTCGTCGCTGCCGCTGACCGCGAGCCGGGTGTCGAGCTCGCCCTCGGTGATCCGCTGGGTGGCGCGGCGCAGTTCGCGCACCGGTCGCAGCACGCCGCGCGCGGCCAGCAGCGCCGGCACGACGGCCAGCGCCACCGCCGGCAGGGCGCCGCTCTGGGCCGCGTCGACCAGGGCGTGCACGTTGGCCTCGTCCTCGCGCAGCGGCACCTGGGCGTAGACCTCCAGGCCCGACATCTCGGCGTGCTCGCCGCTGAAGGTCACCGGCAGGCCGACCACCAGCCAGGGCTCGCCGCCGATGTCGATCCGCTGGAACGCGGCGATGCCGGCGCGCACCTTGTTCTGCACGCCCTCGGGGATGCCGTGGCCGCCCGGTCGGACGGCGGGCACCAGCGGGCCGCGCTGGTAGCGGACGTGGATGTTCCAGTGCTGGGCCTGTCCGGCGCGGGCCAGGTTGGTGGCGAAGCCGGTGAGGTCGGAGTGCGCCGGCGGGAAGCGCAGCTCGGGCACCTGCGAGTTGATCTGGCCGCGCAGCGCGGCGACCGCCGTGTCCTGGGTGCGCTTGAGGATCGCCGTACGGGCCTCGCGGAAGGTCAGGGCCGCGGTGGCCAGCGCGCTGAGCGAGGCCACCAGGAGGAAGGCGACCACGAGCCGCGCCCGCAGGCCCCGGGCGAGGGCGCGCAGGCTCCTGATGCGAAATCGCTTCACCGCGGGGCTCACACCGGGCCGAAGCGGTAGCCGAAGCCGCGCACGGTCTGGATGTACTTCGGCGACCGCGAGGAGTCCTCGACCTTGGTGCGCAGCCGCATGACGCAGGCGTCCACCAGCCGGGCGTCCCCGTGGTAGCTGTGCTCCCAGACGTGCTCCAGCAGCTGCTGGCGGCTGAAGACGCGGCCGGGCGTGGCCGACAGGTACAGCAGCAGCTTCATCTCGGAGGGGGCCAGGGGCAGGTCCTTGCCGTGCTTGGAGACCAGCAGCCCGGCGCGGTCGATCGTCAGGTCGCCGTGCACCTCGGCGCCGGCCTGCGGCGCGGCGGCCGCCTCGGCGCCGTCGACGGGGGCGGCGCGGCGCAGCACGGCCCGGATGCGGGCCTCCAGGACCTCGCCGCGGGCGGGCTTGACGATGTAGTCGTCGGCGCCGGCCTCCAGGCCGAGGACGACATCGATGTCGTCGCCGCGCGCGGTGAGCATGATGATCGGGATCTGCTGGGTGGCGCGGATGCGGCGGCAGACCTCGAAGCCGCTGCGGTCCGGCAGCATGAGGTCCAGCAGGACCAGGTCGGGCCGGAAGGTCTCCAGCGCGGCCAGTCCGGCCTCGCCGGTGGGCGCGCCCTCCACCTGGTGGCCGCGGCGGCGCAGGGTGAGGGTGACCCCTTCCCTGACGGCGCGGTCGTCCTCGATCAGAAGCACGCGTGACATGCAGCCCAGTATCGGTCGTACGCACGCGCGAATGCGCGGCGGGGCGGGCGCGGGCCGAAACTGTCACGGACTTCTCATATTGAAGCCTTGTACGCCCCGAGGCGGTCCGGCGCCGACAACATCCGTCATCACGCTGCGTCGACTTCCGGCCACGCCCACAGTGCTCGCATGTGGACCATCCTCGGCGTCGTGCTCGGCGGGCTGATCTCGTTCACGGGCCAGTTCTGGCAGGGCCGCGTGACGGAACGGGACCTGCGCCGCACCCAGCGCATCCAGCACTTGATCGACTTCTTGTCCGCGGTGCAGGAGGCCGAGCGGGTCGCCGTCGAGCACTACCACCACCACGTGACCGGCGAACCGTGGCTCGTGCGCTCCAAACAAGTCATCGACAGGGTCTGGGTGGCCCAGAAGACCCTTCACATGTTGTGTTCGCCGAAGGTCAACGAGGCGGCGCGGGCGCTGGCGTTCAAGGTGCGGGACGTGATGCGCGACGGCCCCGGCGACGCCCCCGGGGCGACGGAGGAGGAGAAGGTCTGGGAGTACATCCGGGCGAGCCGGAAGGACTTCCTCGACGTCGCCCGCGACCATCTGAAGTGACTCCCTAGCCGCCGATGTGCCGCAGCAGGATCTCCCGGAATTCCCCGTCGAAGGCGTCGTAGCGCCGGCGCAGGTCCTCGCCCGGCCAGTCGGGCGGCAGGAGGGCCGGCGGCAGGACCGGGTCGGCCAGCAGGTGCCGCAGGACGGCCGCCGAGACTGTGAAGCGTTCGGCCAGGCGCTGCGGGCCGCCGGGCAGGGCGGTCAGGGCCGCCTCCAGGGCGCGGGCCCGGCGGGCCCAGCCCGCCGGGTCCCACAGGGTCGCGGCGAGGGCGGCGGGGTCGCCCTCGGGAGCGGCGCTGGTCAGCAGGGCGCACTGGTCGCGGACCACGGCCGGCCACCCGTCGCGGGCGAGGTTGGCCGGCCGCAGCCAGCACCCCTCCCGCAGCTCGGCGAGCCGCAGGCCGGCCATGGCCTGGCGCAGCGCAGCCCGCTCCGGGGCGGCGCGGCGCTCGCCGGTGACGACGGCGATCTCCCAGGTGCCGTCCCAGGGGCGGGTGCGCGGGGCCCGGCTGTCGTCCTGGCGGGCCTGGCGGGCCAGCAGGCGTTCGGTGAGGCGGTAGGCGCCGTCGCGCTGTTCCAGGTCGCCGGCGGCGACCATGCGGGTCAGGGCGGTGCGGACGGTGCCCTCCGCGGTGCCGAAGAGTGCGCCGACCCGGACGAGGGCGCGGGCGGGCAGTGCGGGCGGGTGGTGGCCCAGGAGCGTGGAGAGCACGACCGAGCGCGCGGTCAGCGGCCGCAGGGAAAGCGAATCGTCGTCCATGGCTGACGCCACCCTATCCATTACGGTCTCGCGTCACGCATCATGAAAGTGTAATGCCGCCCTGTCCTGCCGCCGCCCGCCCGGAGGTCGCCGTGAGCGCCACGCACGAGGTGTTCAACCAGCCCCCGCCCCTGACCGGCTTCTCCACCGCCGACGACCCCGCCCTGCTGGAGGCCCTGCGCGCCGGCGACGGCGCCTGGGGCGAGGAGGAGGTGCGCGAGCTGGGGGCCCGGGCGGGCTCGCCCGAGGTGCAGGAGCAGGCCCGGCTGGCCGAGGCGTACCCGCCGGTGCTGCGCACCCACGACCGCTTCGGGCACCGCGTGGACGAGGTGGAGTTCCACCCCGCCTGGCACGAGCTGATGGCGGCGGCCGTGGCGAGCGGCCAGCACGCCGCTGCCTGGGCGGAGCCGCGCCCGGGCGCCCACCTGGTGCGGGCCGCGAAGTTCTACGTCTGGGCGCAGGCGGAGCCGGGCCACGGCTGCCCGATCTCCATGACGTACGCCGCCGTGCCCGCCCTGCGCGCCCAGCCCGAGCTGGCCGCCGCCTACGAGCCGTTGCTCGCGTCGCGGACGTACGACTACGGTCCGCGCCCGCCGCTGGACAAGCGGGGGCTGATCGCGGGCATGTCGATGACCGAGAAGCAGGGCGGCTCGGACGTGCGGGCGAACACCACCCGGGCGGTGCCGGCAGGGGATGGCACGTACGTCCTGACCGGCCACAAGTGGTTCACCTCCGCGCCGATGAGCGACGTCTTCCTCGTGCTCGCCCAGGCGGAGCAGGGGCTGACGTGCTTTTTGATGCCGCGGGTCCTGCCGGACGGCACCCGCAACGGGATGCGACTGCAGCGACTGAAGGACAAGCTCGGCAACCGCTCCAACGCCTCCGCGGAGATCGAGTACGAGCAGGCGGTGGCCTGGCCGGTGGGCGAGCCGGGGCGCGGGGTGCGCACGATCGTCGAGATGGTCAACATGACCCGGCTGGACTGCGTCATCGGGTCGGCGGCCGGCATGCGGGCGGGACTGCGGCAGGCCCTGCACCACGCCGCGTACCGGCGGGCGTTCGGCGCCGAGCTGATCGACCAGCCGCTGATGCGCAACGTCCTGGCCGACCTCGCCGTGGAGTCGCAGGCGGCGACCGTGCTGGCCATGCGGCTGGCGGCGGCGGTGGACCGCGCGCAGGCGGGCGACGAGCAGGAGGCGGCCCTGCGGCGGCTGGCCCTGGCCGCCGGCAAGTACTGGGTGTGCAAGCGCGGCAGCGCGCATGCCGCTGAGGCGCTGGAGTGCCTGGGCGGCAACGGCTACGTCGAGGAGTCCGGCATGCCGCGCCTGTACCGGGAGGCGCCCCTGCTGTCGATCTGGGAGGGCTCGGGCAACGTGGCCGCCCTCGACGTGCTGCGCGCCCTGCAGCGCGAACCGCAGGGGTTGGAGGCCTACTTCGCCGAGGTGGCGCCCGCGGCCGCGGCCGAACCGCGCCTGGCCGCCGCCGTCGCGCGGCTGCGCACCCTGCTGGGCGAGCTCTGCGACCCCGGCCGGGCGCAGCTGGTGGCCCGCCGCCTGGCCGAACAGCTCACGCTCGTCCTGCAGGCCGCCCTGCTGGTGCGCAGCGGCGCGCCGGCCGTCGCGGACGCCTTCTGCGCCTCGCGCCTGGAGGGCGACTGGGGGCGGGCGTTCGGCACCCTGCCGCCGGGCACCGACCTGACGCAGATCCTGCAGCGGGCGGTGCCCGAGGACGCCCGGTGAGCGTCCGCGTCGAGCGCCGCGGCCCGGTCACCACGGTCGTCCTCGCCCGGCCCGAGGCGCGCAACGCGGTCGACGGGCCCACGGCCGCGGCGCTCGCCGACGCCTTCCGGGCCTTCGAGGCGGACCCGGACGCAGCGGTGGCGGTGCTGTGGGGCGAGGGCGGCACGTTCTGCGCCGGGGCGGACCTCAAGGCGTTCGGGACGGACCGCGCCAACCGCGTCGCCCCCGACGGCGACGGCCCCATGGGCCCCACCCGGCTGCGGCTGACGAAACCGGTCGTCGCCGCGATCAGCGGGCACGCCGTGGCCGGCGGCCTGGAGCTCGCGCTGTGGTGCGACCTGCGCGTGGCCGAGGAGGACGCCGTCTTCGGCGTCTTCTGCCGACGCTGGGGCGTGCCGCTGATCGACGGCGGGACGGTGCGGCTGCCCCGGCTCATCGGCGCCTCGCGCGCGATGGACATGGTCCTCACCGGCCGCCCGGTGCCGGCCGCCGAGGCGTACGCGACGGGGCTCGCCCACCGGCTCGTGCCCACCGGCACCGCCCGCGCGGCGGCCGAGGAACTCGCCGCGCACCTCGCCCGGTTCCCGCAGGGCTGCCTGCGCGGCGACCGGGCCTCCTTGCTCGACCAGGAAGGCCTGGGTACGCAGGAAGCACTGGCCGCCGAACTCGCCCACGGACTGCGCTCGTTGCCCACGGCAGCCGAAGGAGCGGCCCGGTTCGCGGCGGGCGCGGGCCGGCACGGGGAATTCGGGGGCGAGTGAAGGAATCCTGAAGTCACCCTCGCTCCCGGCGAGTTCCGCCCATCGAGGGAATCCTGCTGTGCGGACGGCGTGAAGAACCGTTTGTTGTGCAGGCTGTTCCGGGTGAGGGGATGGTTCAGGGCCGGGTGCACGGTCGCATTGGTCACGTCGGGGTTCGTGCTGGCTCCGGCGACCGGGGCCGCGGCGGGCGAGGTGGGCGCGGACGTCAGGGGCGCCGGTTCACGGGTGACCGCCGTCGTGCCCCATGTCCCCGACCTGCTGCCCAGACGCCCTCCTTCCCACGTGAGAGCCGCGCCGCTCGGCGGCGCGGTCACGGCGGAGGTCGACGACGACGGCAGGGACTGCATCCAGGCGCGTGCCACGGCGCTCGGCATCAGGGCACGGGTGTGGCTGACCCGGTGCCCCGCGGCGGCGCCCCCGGCGCCGGCACCTCCCGCGCCGGCACCTCCCGCGCCCGCTCCCCCGGCGCCCGGCGCGCCCGCACCCGGCGCCCCTGCGCCCGCCCCGGGCGCGCCGGCTCCCGCGCCCCCGGCGCCGGGCGCACCCGCGCCAGGAGCTCCTGCGCCGGGCGCTCCGGGCGCGCCGGGCGCTCCGGCACCGGGCGCACCTCCTGCAGGCGGGGCGCCGGGGGCACCGGGAGCGCCAGGAGCCCCCGGGGCCCCGGCACCCGGTGCACCTCCGGCCCCGCCCGCCCCTGGCGCACCCGGTGCGCCCGGCGCACCCGGTGCCCCCGCGCCCGTACCTCCCGCGCCGCCCGCACCAGGAGCTCCCGGCGCACCCGGGTCTCCGGGAGCCCCTGGCGCCCCCGGTGCGCCCGGCCCCGCCGCTCCCGCGCCGCCCGGCTCGCGCACCGGCACGGTGCCGGCGCAGAACCAGGTGCCGGGCACCACGCCCTCGTCACCGCCCTCGTCACCGCCGTCGTCACCGCCCTCGCGGCCCACCCTCCCGGGCCGGCGCCGCTTCCCCGCCTACCACCACGCCGTGGTGTCGGCCGGCGGGCAGCAGCACCACGGCACGTCCCTGGTGACGTTCACCCTGATCCTCACGGCCCCGGCCGTGCTGTCCGCCGCACTGCTGCGGCCGCGCGGCAGCAACAGCCGCCGCGGGCGTTAGCGCACCGCTCCCGCTCCCTCCCCCACCGCACCACCCCCAGACCGGAGGTTTCCTTGTCCGAGTGGCTGGTTCTGGCCATCGCCATGGCTGCCGCCTGCGCGGTCGTCCTGTCGATCACCGTGCTGCGGCAGCGCAGGATCGGGGCCGACGACGACCCGTCCGAGACCCCCGACGTCATCGAGTACATGACGATGATGGTCGGGGTGGTCTATGCCATCGTGCTGGGCCTGGCCATCGCCGGGGTGTGGGAGGCACGCACCGGGGCGCAGGGCTCCGTACGGGCCGAGGCGCAGGCGCTGCACGAGGTGAGCGAGCGGGTCCAGGCGTACTCACCGGAGGCCCGCGACCGCATCCGGGCCGACGTGCAGGCCTATGTGACCTATGTGGTCAAGGACGAGTGGCCGCAGATGCTGAAGGAGGGCGAGCTCACCGACAAGGGGCGGACGCTGCTGGACAAGGTGCGCACCGATGTCACGGCCTACGAGCCGCGCAACGACCAGGAGGCACAGTCGTACCAGCCGCTGCTGGACCAGGTGGGCGCGGCCGACGCGGCGCGCAATGCCCGGGCGCAGAACGCCGAGCCGACGATGCCGGGCGTGGTGTGGTTCGGGCTGATCGGCGGGGCGCTGGTGGCGGTCGGCCTGATCTACACGCTGCAGATCAGGCGGTCGGGACGCGAGTTGCTGCTCGCCGGGCTCTACAGTGCGATGATCGCCTTCCTGCTCTTCCTCATCTGGGACTTCAACTCGCCCTTCGGGCACGACGTGGACGACTTCGTCACCCCGTTCACCGATCTGTTCTCCATTTGACGGGCAGGTGCTTGAGCCCGTTTTGGAAGTTGGAGGTCAGCCGGACCGGTTCGCCCGCGCGTTCCAGGCCGGGCAGCCGGTCCAGGGCCGGCCGCAGCATGGCCCGCATCTGGACGCGCGCGAGGTGGGCGCCCAGGCAGAAGTGGGGGCCGTGGCCGAAACCGACGTGGTCGTTGGGGCTGCGGGTGATGTCGAAGCGGTCGGGATCGGTGAAGACGCGCTCGTCGCGGTTGGCCGAGGCGTGGTAGACGACCACCTTCTCGCCGCGCCGGATGCGCCGGCCGGCGAGTTCGGTGTCGCGCGTGGCGGTGCGGCGGATCTGCAGGACCGGCGGCCAGTAGCGCAGGATCTCCTCGATCGCGCCGGGGGTGAGCTCGGGGTGGCGGCGCAGGGCCGCGTACTGCTCGGGGTGGTCGAGGAGGGTGAGCAGGCCGCCGGGGATGCCGTTGCGCAGCGTCTCGTTCCCGGCGACGACGATGAGGAAGAACATGTTCTCGAACTCGTCGCGGGTCAGGCCTCCCTCGCGCATGCGGGCCAGCACGCTGCCCGGCCGGGGCCGGTCGGCCAGGGCATGGGCGTAGGCGAACATGTCCGTGAGCGCCCCGCGGGAGCGCGGGTTGACCGGTGAGCCGTCGGCCCGTACGAGCGCGGGCCGGCGGGCGAGGGCGGCGCGGCCCATGGGGGTCAGGCCCGCCGGGTCGGCGGTGCGGGAGCGGGCGTGGTCGGTGTCCTGGTAGCCGATCACCCGGTTGGACCAGTCGTACAGCAGCCGCCGGTCCTGGGCGGGGACGCCCAGGACGTGGGCGAGCGTCCACACGGGCAGGTCGGCGGTGAGCTCCACGAAGTCCGCCCGGCCCCGGTCGGCGACGGCCTCGATCAGCTCGCGCGCCCGGCCCTCGATGGCACTCTCCAGCTCCCGCACGGCCCGCGGGGTGAGGGCGGCGACCACGATGCGGCGCAGCCGGGCGTGGTCGGGCGGGTCCTGGTTGAGCATCATCGCGCGGACGAAGTCCAGGTCGGCGGGGGTGTCGGGGTCCCGGATCTGGGTGGCGCCCAGGTGTGAGGAGTACACCTCGGGGGTGGCGAGCACGTGCCGGACGTCCGCGTGCCGGAAGACGGCCCAGTAGCCGGGGCCGGCGGGCCAGGCGCCGACGGCCGGTTCCGGCACCCGGCAGACGGGCGCGTGCGCGCGCAGCCGCCGGAAGAGCGCGTACGGCACGCCCCGCGCATAGGTGGCGGGGTCGAACACGGGCGTCGGGTCCAGGCCTGTCGGGTCCAGGCCTGTCGGGTCCGGGGTTGTCGGGTCCGGGGCTGCCTCGGGGGTGCTCACGCGCGGACGGTACGGCCGGCTGCGGCGGGCCCGTCAAGCCCTGGTCGGCGTTTTCGCCCCGCCCCACCGCTGGAATGACCGGTTCCAGGTCTCGGCCACCGGTGCTCCGACTGGCTTCGCGCGTTTGGGGGTACTCAGCAACGGATGGGAGGTGGCGAGCATGACCGAGTGCTGTGCTTCCGACGAAGACCTCGCCCGGCCGGTCGGCGAGCGGGAGGCCGACGCCTATGTGCGGGGGATCTCCTTCAAGACCGGCCCGCCGCGCCTGATCGGGGCCGAGCTGGAGTGGCTCGTGCACGACGTGGCCGAGCCACGGCAGCCGGTCGCGGCCCACCGGCTGGCAGCGGCCGCCGAGCGGGTGGGCGCCCTGCCGCTCACCTCGGTGTTCACCATCGAGCCGGGCGGCCAGCTGGAGCTCAGCTCCCGGCCGGCCCCCTCGCTGGGCGCCTGTGTGGCGGAGCTGAGCGCCGACCTCGACCTGACCCGCGAGGCCCTCGACGGACTGGGCCTGGCCCTGGCCGGGTACGGCAAGGAGCCGTGGCACGATCCTCCGTGCGTGCGCAGCACCCGCCGCTACGACGCCATGGAGGTCTACTACGACCGCATCAACGGCGCCGGGCGCAATGTGATGTGCCGTACGGCATCGGTGCAGGTCTGCATCGACGCCGGGTACGAGGGCCCGGGGCCGCTGGGGTATCTGCGCCGGTGGCGGCTGGCCCATCTGCTGGGCGCGGTGCTCTCGGCCGCGTTCGCCAACTCCCCCCTGCTGCGGGGCCGGCCGAGCGGTTGGCGCTCCAGCCGGCAGGCCTGCTACGCGCGCATGGACCCGGCCCGCACGCTGGCCCCGCTGGGCGAGGCGGACCCCCGGGCGGCCTGGGCGACGTACGCCCTGGACGCACCGGTGATGTTCGTCCGCTCCGGGGAGGGCCCCTGGCCCGTGCAGCTGGGCCTGCCGCTGCGCCAGTGGATGCGCAGCGGACAGCCGCGGCGGACCACCCTCGACGACGTCGCCTACCACCTGACCACCCTGTTCCCGCCCATCAGGCCGCGCGGCCACCTCGAGTTGCGGATGATCGACGCGCAGAGCGGGCAAGACGGCTGGCTGGTGCCGCTGGCCGTGACGGCGGCGTTGTTCGACGACCCGTCGGCGGCGGAGACCGCCTACCGGGCGGTCAAGGGGCTGGCGGACGTCCAGGGCGGGCACCCGCCGCCGCGCAACCCCCTGTGGCGCCGGGCGGCACGGCACGGGCTCGCCGACCCGGAGCTGCACACGGCCGCCGTGGCCTGCTTCGCCGCGGCCCGTGAGGCCCTGCCCCGGCTCGGGGCCGACGACCGCGTCCTGGCCGCGGTCGACGAGTTCACCGCCCGGTACGTCGAGCGGGGCCGCTGCCCGGCGGACGACCTGCTGGACGCGGTGGCCGGCCGGGGCGGCCGGTGATGACGGCCGCGCCCGCCCCGGACGGGGCCGAGCTGCGCGAGCGTGCCGCGGGCGCCCTGCTGGCCGCCCGCGCACGCACCCGCGTGCTGACGTCCTGCGTGGACGACGGCGAGCTGCACGCCCAGCACTCGCCGCTGATGTCCCCGCTGGTGTGGGACCTCGCCCACATCGGCAACCAGGAGGAGTTGTGGCTGCTGCGCGCCGTGGGCGGGCAGCAGCCGCTGCGCCCGGAGATCGACGCGCTCTACGACGCCTTCCGGCACGCCCGCGCGGACCGCCCGGCGCTGCCCCTGCTGACGGCGCCCCAGGCCCGCACGTACGTCGCGGACGTACGGGAGCGCGTGCTGGACGTGCTGGAGCGGACGCCGCTGGAGGGGGCCGGGCCGCTGGCACAAGAAGGCTTCGCCTTCGGCATGATCGCCCAGCACGAGCAGCAGCACGACGAGACGATGCTGATCACCCATCAGCTGCGCCGGGGGCCGGCGGTGCTCACCGCCGCCGAGCCGCCGCCGGCCGGCCCGGACGCGGCGGCGCTGCCGGCCGAGGTGCTGGTGCCGGGCGGACCCTTCACCATGGGCACCTCCACCGAGCCGTGGGCCCTGGACAACGAGCGGCCGGCCCATCCGCGCCTGGTGCCCGCCTTCCTCATCGACACGCTGCCGGTGAGCAACGCCGCCTACCTGCGCTTCGTCGAGGACGGCGGCTACCGCGAGCGCCGCTGGTGGCACCCGGCCGGCTGGGAGCAGGTGCGCCGCGAGGAACTGGCCGCGCCGCTGTTCTGGCGGCGCGAGGGCGGCACCTGGGTGCGGCGGCGGTTCGGCGTCACCGAGGAGGTGCCGCCGGGCGAGCCGGTGCTGCATGTGAGCTGGTACGAGGCGGCGGCCTACGCCGCGTGGGCGGGGCGGCGGCTGCCGACCGAGGCGGAGTGGGAGAAGGCCGCCCGGCACGATGCGGCCTCCGGGCGCTCGCGGCGCTACCCGTGGGGCGACGCCGACCCCACCCCGCAGCTGGCCAACCTGGGCCAGCGCCATCTGCGCCCGGCCCCGGTGGGTGCCTACCCCCGCGGTGCCTCGCCGCTGGGCGTGCGGCAGCTGATCGGGGACGTGTGGGAGTGGACGGCGAGCGACTTCCTGCCGTACCCGGGCTTTCGGGCCTTCCCCTACCGCGAGTACTCGGAAGTCTTCTTCGGCGGCCGGTACAAGGTCCTGCGCGGGGGCTCCTTCGCCGTGGACCCGGTGGCGTGCCGGGGCACCTTCCGCAACTGGGACCTGCCCGAACGCCGGCAGATCTTCAGCGGGTTCCGTACGGCGCGCGACGCGGACAGCGCCTGATGTGCCGCCACATCGCGGTTCTCGGCCCCCACGCCCCGCTGGCCGAGAGCCTGGTGGATCCGCCGTACTCGCTGGTGCGCCAGTCCTGGGAGCCGCGCCGGCAGCGCCACGGGGTGGTCAACGCCGACGGCTTCGGCGTCGGCTGGTACGCGCCCGGCGACCCGCTGCCGGCCCGCTACCGGCGGGCCGGGCCGGTCTGGGCCGACGAGTCCTTCGCCGACATCGCCCGGGTGGTGCGCACGCGGGCGCTGCTGGCCGCGGTGCGGGACGCCACGGCGGCGGGCGCCGACCCGGAGGCCGCCGCGGCACCGTTCGCCGGCGGCCCGTGGCTGTTCAGCCACAACGGCGCGCTGCCCGGCTGGCCGGAGTGCGCCGCGCCGCTGGCCGGGCAGGTGCCGGCGGCCGCCCTGCTGCGGCTGGCGGCCCGCAACGACTCCGCGTTCGTCTGGGCGCTGGTCGAGCAGCGGCTGCTGGGGGGTGCGCCCATGGCCCGGGCGCTGGCCGGGGCGGTGGCGACGCTGGCGGGCGCCGTGCCGGACGCCCGGCTGAACCTGCTGCTGACCGACGGTGCCGCCATCGCGGCGACGGCCTGGGGCGACTCGCTGTGGTACGTCAGCCGCGGCCGCCGCACGGCGGTGGCCTCCGAGCCGTACGACGACGACCCCGGCTGGACCGAGGTGCCCGACCGCACCCTGCTGGCCGCCGACCGCTCGGCGGTCGTGCTGACCCCGCTGACCCCGCGTTTCCCGGAGGCCGCCGACGTGCCGGCCGTCCCGTGCAAGGAGCCCGCTTCGTGAGTCCGTTCGTCCTCACCCGCTCCCTTCCCCCGGACGCGACGGCGGCCGCGCTGCGCGCCGACGTCGCCCAGGGGCTCACCCGCTCACCGAAGGAGCTGCCCCCGAAGTGGTTCTACGACGCCCGCGGCAGTGAGCTCTTCGACGAGATCACCCTGCTGCCCGAGTACTACCCCACCCGTACCGAGCGCGAGATCCTGATCACCCGGGCCCCCGGGATCGCCGCGGCCAGTGGCGCGCGCACCCTGGTCGAACTGGGCTCGGGCTCCTCCGACAAGACCCGCCACCTGATCGACGCCCTGACCGGCCTGGAGACCTATGTTCCGGTCGATGTCAGCGAGAGCGCGCTGACCGGTGCCGCCCGGACGCTGCTGGCCGAGCACCCCGGCCTGACGGTGCACGCGCTCGTCGCCGACTTCCAGTACGGCCTCGCGCTGCCGCCCGACCTGCCCGGGCCGCGGCTGCTGGCCTTCCTGGGCGGCACGATCGGCAACCTGCTGCCGCCCGAGCGGGCCGCGTTCCTGGCCGGGCTGCGCGCCCGGCTGGCGCCGGGCGACGCCCTGCTGCTGGGCACCGACCTGGTCAAGGACGCGGGCGTGCTGGTGCCCGCCTACGACGACGCGCGAGGGGTGACCGCCGCCTTCAACAAGAACGTCCTGACCGTCATCAACCGCGAGCTGGGCGCCGACTTCGACCCCGACGACTTCGACCACGTGGCCCTGTGGGACGCCCGGCAGGAGTGGATCGAGATGCGGCTGCGCGCCCGCCGTGCCGTCGTGGTCAAGATCCCCACCCTGGACCTCGCGGTGCACTTCGCGGCCGGGGAGGAGCTGCGCACGGAGGTCTCCGCGAAGTTCCGGCAGGAGGGCGTGCGGGCGGAGCTGGCGGCCGCGGGGCTGGAACTGACCCATTGGTGGACCGACCGCGCCGGCCGGTTCGCCCTGTCCCTGTCGGTGCCGCGGGCCGGGGGTTAGCCTGCCCGTGTGAGCCGGGAAGAAGAGCACGAGGCACAGGCAGGGCTGCGGGGCGGTTTCGAGCGCGGCACGGACGGGCCGAAGGTGATCCTGGCCGGTGTCGACGGCTCCGACACCTCCTGGCGGGCCGCCGCCTACGCGGCCGGCCTGGCCCACCGCCAGCACGCCCTGCTGGCCGTCGTCTACGTCCAGCCCCTGCTGGCCGGGACGGCGGCCCTGGGCATACCGGTGACGGACACCACCGAGGAGGTCGCCGAGGAGGTGCTCGGCGAGATCCGCGCCACGGCCGAGCGCCTGCGCGGGGTGCACGAGGTCCGCTGGGAGTTCCACACCTTCCGCGGCGACCCCTACACGGGTCTGGTGCGGCTGGCCGACGAGCTGAAGGCGGACGCCGTCGTGGTGGGCGCCTCCGAGCGCGCCGGCCACCGCATCGTGGGCTCGGTGGCCGTGCGGCTGGTGAAGGCCGGCCGCTGGCCGGTGACGGTCGTCCCGTAGGGGTGTCGCCCGGGGGGTGTGTCCCCTCTCCCCGACGGACGCCCCGCCTCGCGCGGGCGCGGCAGCTGGGGCACGGTGGGAGCATGTCCAACCACACCTACCGGGTGACCGAGATCGTCGGCTCCTCGCCGCAGGGCCTGGACGACGCCATCCGCAACGGCATCGCACGCGCCTCGCAGACGCTCCGGGGCCTCGACTGGTTCGAGGTGACCGAGATCCGCGGCCACCTCGAGAACGGCACGATCGCGCACTACCAGGTCGGCATGAAGGTGGGCTTCCGGTTGGAGGAGGCCGACTGACCTACGGCCCCGAATCCCGGGGCTCCGCCGTCCCGGCCGCCGCCGGCAGCGCCGCCTCGGCGCCGACGACCGCCGGACCGCGCAGCAGGCCGAGCTGGGCGGCGCGGGCGCCGGCCTGGAACCGGCTGACCGCGCCGAGCTGCGCCATGGCGGCCTTCATGTAACGGCGGCACGTTCTGGTGGAGATGGCCAGGCGGCGGGCTATCACCTCGTCCTTCAGGCCGGCGCCCATCAGTTGCAGCATGGTCCGGTTCACGTCGCCGGCGACCTTCTCGTACTGCGCCTCACGGGCCTCGAAGGGCTGGCCGACCATCCACACGTCCTCGAAGCGGCGTTGGACGAATCCGGCCACGGTGGCGTTGGTCACCATGGCCGCGCCGCCGGCCGTCCCCTCCGTCGGCGCCTGGGGCAGGAAGACGACGGAGCGGTCGAGGACCACCACGTACTCGCAGATCTCGGCGCTGGTGCGCACCTCGGCGCCGGCCTCGGCGGCCCGCACGACGTAGGCGCGGGTGGCGAGGTTGGCCCGCTCGGCGTGCTGGTAGAGCACGCGCAGCCGCACCCCGCGGCGCAGCAGGGGCAGGCTCCAGTCGCGCAGGTGCAGGGCCGCGTCCGTGTCGCGTCCGGTGCCCGGCTGGATGACGACGGCCTCGTGCAGGCAGCGCCGGGCGGCGGCGGCCAGTTCGCGCCGGACCTCGCCGGGGTCGGCGATGGTGCGGGTGTCCTGCGTGGGACGGGAGGTGTCGGTGCTGCCCCGGTAGACCGGCACCAGTGCGTGCAACTGCCCGCGGACGCGGGCCATGTGCTCCTTGCGCTCGTGGATGTCGCGCTCGATCGGACCGCAGACGACCGCCTCGGCCACCTCGGGGTGCACGGCGACCAGGGGGGTGCCGTCGGCGGCCGGGCTGAGCAGTCCCAGGGCGCGCAACTCCTCGCGGCAGCGCGCCAGTTCGGCCGGGGATATCCCCAGCGCGTCCATGATTGTGAGCTCGTGAAAGGAACCGTGCCGCAGGGCCTGGGTGTAGACGGAAACGCAGGTTGAATCCAGTTCTGTCAACATTGCCCCCGATTTTGAGGATGTCGCGTTTGCTCCCACGCCTTTCCGGTTGTTGCCAGGCAACTATAGGACACTGCTTTCCGCTTGTTGCCAGGTCACAATAGGACACCGGGGCATCGTGGCCGGGCGGCCACGGCGTCCCCATACTCGAATGCGTTGCGGTCCGGGTGATACGGAATACATCCGTCCGCGACAGCTGAAGTGCCACAAGGGGGGAACCGAGCGGGTGCGCAACGACCGGGCGATGTCTGCCCAGATCATTGATGTAGTCAACTTCCTTCCCGAGCGGGTGGTCGCCAACGGCTCGCAGGCCGACGGCGACGAGCTCGGGAACGATCCGTTCTTTCGCGGGGTGGCGGAGCGGCGGTTCGCGTCGCCCGACTACACCTCGGCGGAGCTCGGGGCCAGGGCCGTCGAGAAGCTCCTCGGCCGCACCGGGACCGACGCCGCCGACATCGACCTCATTTTGTACAACTGCGTTTTCAACGACACCTTCTGGCCGGGAATCGGCCCCGCCGTGCAGGCCCGCGTGGGCGCCGCCAACGCCGCGATCATGCAGGTGGACACCAGCTGCTGCTCGTGGCTGTCCGGGCTGCGCACGGCCAGCGCCTTCATCGAGTCCGGGCAGTACCGCAACGTCGTGGTGCTCACGGTCACCAACTTCGTCTCCCGGCTTCCGGAGTTCCAGAAGTCACCGCGTTCACGGGTGCTCGGCGACGGCGCCACCGCCACCCTGCTCGCACCGGGTGAGCGCACCATTCTCTCCGCGTACGAACGGTCCCACGGGGAGAACTACGGACTGCTGCGCTTCGAGCCCGACCTGGTGGACGGGGTGTTCCGGGATTACTGGGAGCGCGGCTGCGGACCGATCACGGTCAACTTCACGCGCGAGCGCATCGAGGCGCTGCGCCAGAACGCCATGAGCCTGGTGCCCCAGGCCGTCGCGATCAGTCTCGAAAAAGCCGGCCTCGCCGCCGAGGACGTCTCGATGCTGATCACCCATCAGCCCAATGAGGAGTACCTCGCCGAATGGCGCCGGCGCTGCGGCATCGAACCGCCGCGCGCCCACGACACGCTCGCCAAGTACGGCAACCTGTTCGCCGGCTCGATCCCGGTGACCCTGGCCGACGCCCTGGACAACTCCCTGGTCAAACCCGGCGACGTCCTGGCCCTCGGCACCTTCTCCAACGGTGGGGACATGGTCAGCGCGATGACGCTGCGCTGGTCCGCCGCCCGCGCGTGAGGCGGCCTGCCACCCAATTTCCGGGTAAATCCCCGGGCAATCCCTCTGCTTGAATTCGAGCAACCATCCCTGACTGCACTGGAGGAGGCGTCATGGCGCCTGGACAGAATTTTGCCGGCGGGCCGGACCGTTCCGACCTCGCCGGGCTCGACCTCATTCGCTGCGAGAACACCGACGCGGACGAGATCTACAAGCTCATGGTCGGAATGACCAAGGAGACGTATTCGCACGAGGAGATATTCGGCTCCTTTTCCTCGCTCGGCGAGCACATCAATGTCCCCTACGACGTGGTGTTCGACTACCTCGCCGACATCCATTCCCTGGAGGAATGGTCGTACAGCATGCGCGACCTGCAGCACGTGGGCGGCGGGCTGTACCGGGGCCAGGAGGCCATCCAGCCGGACACCGAGATCTTCATCCGGGTGGACACCATGAAGGGCCCCGAGCACGGCACGGTCCTGTGGCCCTGTGCCTGGGACCAGGGCCACGAGCTGTGGATGCGCTACTACTTCACCGTCATCGACGCCACCCGCACCCTGCGCCGCCCGGGCACCGTGGTGCTGTGGACCAACTGCCGGCACCCGTACTACGACCGCGAGGTCACCGACGTGCCCGAGTACATCACCGCCGGCCGGGCCCGCACCGACCGCTACTGGGTCGGGGACATCTGGCCCCAGTTCGACGCCATCCACAAGGTGGAGATGGCCAACCTCAAGCGCATCCTGGAGCACCGCTTCGCCACCGGCGCCGTCGGGCCGTTCGCCCCCGCCACCCCCCTGGTGACAGGACCGTCCGATGCGACTGGCTGACGCCCTGGTCACCACCCTGCGCGACTGGGACCTCGGGTACGTCTTCGGGGTCAGCGGGGCCAACATCGAGCACCTGCACGACGCGATCCACCGCCTCGGCGGCGATCGCCTGCGGTCGGTCATGGCGCGGCGCGAGGACGGCGCCGCGTTCATGGCCGACGGCCGGGCCCGCGTCCACCGCACGCTCGGCGTGTGCTGCGCCACCTCCGGCGGCGGCATGGTCAACCTGCTCACCGGGCTCGCCGAGTCGTACGCGGAGTCGGTGCCGGTCCTCGCCCTGATCGGGCAGCCGCCGCGCGAGCTGGAGGGCCGCGGGGCCTTCCAGGACTCCTCCGGCATCGGCCGCACGGTCGACGCGCTCGGGCTGCTGCGGGCGACCACCAAGCGGGTGGCCAAGATCGAGGACCCGGCCGACTTCTGGCCCGAGCTGCACGCGGCCGTGGTCACGGCCCTCACCGGCCGCCCCGGCCCGGTCGCGCTGCTGCTGCCCCGCGACGTTTACGACCTGTCCGTCGGCCCCCGGCCGGCGGACTGGCCGGTGGACCTGGAGCGGCTGGCGGCGCCCCCACCCGTCGCCCGCGAGGTCGTGCGCCCGCTGTTCGAGGCGCTGCGCACGGCCCGCCGCCCGGCCCTGCTCGTCGGGCACGGCGTGCGTCGCAGCGGCGCCGCCGGCGAGGTGACCGCCTTCGCCCGGCGCGCGGGCGTCCCGGTGGTCGCCACCATGGGTGCCCGCGGGGAGTTCCCCAACGACGACCCGCTGTTCCTGGGTGTCGCCGGCGTCACCGGGCACCCCTCGGCGCACGCGTACCTCAAGGAGTCCGACCTCGTCGTGGCGGTCGGTACGGGCCTGGGCGTGATGACGCGCGGCCCGCTGGACCTCGCCTCCGCCCGCCTCGCCGTGGTCAACATCGACCCCGGCGAGGCGGTACGGGCCACGGCCCCGGGCATCGTCGTCGAGGCGGACGCCGGAGCCGCCTTCGCGGCCCTGCTGGCCCTGCTGGAGGCCGAGCCGTTCACCGCGCCCGCGCCCGAGGGCTACGAGCTGCGCCGCTACCGGCCGCGCCCGGCACCGCCCACCGCCCGCGAGCACCGGGAGCAGGAGGTGCGCACCGCGGGGGACACACTGCGCCAGAGCGAGGCCATCGGGCAGTTGGAGGAGTACCTGCCGCGCGGCGGCCACATCGTGCTCGACGCCGGCAACTGCGCCTCCGCCGCCATCCACCTCTCGCACGTGCCCGAGGCCGCCTCGTCGACCATCGCCCTCGGCATGGGCGGCATGGGCTACAGCATCGCGGCCGCGATCGGCGCCCAGCTCGGCTCGGCCGACGGTACGCGCACGGTGGTGCTGTGCGGCGACGGGGCGTTCCTGATGAACGGCTTCGAGGTGCACACGGCGGTGGCCGAGCGGCTGCCGGTGCTCTACGTCGTCTTCAACAACAACATGCACGGCATGTGCGTCACCCGCCAGCAGACGTTCTTCGACTCCCGCCTGGAGTGCGTGGAGTACCCGGCGCTGGACGTGGCCACGGTGGCGTACGGACTGGGGGGTCCGGACCGGTTGTGGGTCGGCTCGGCCGGTACGGCCGACGAGCTGCGGGGGCTGCTCGCCGACTACCACGACCACCACGCGCACCTGCCGGGCGTTCTCGAACTGCGGCTGCCCGTCGAGGAAGTGCCGCCGTTCACCGCGTTCCTGCCCGCGGACGAGCCGACGTACGTCGCCCGCCGCCGGGTGGACAGCCGGGTGCTGACCGGCTGATCTGCACCATCAAAACAGGGGGAGAACAGCTCATGGAACAGGACACCCGCCGTGCCCTCGTCGAGGAGGACGCCGCCGGCGCCCCGGTCGTCGCGGGGGCGCCGCCCGCCGCGGCCGGGGACGACGCCGTGCGGGCCGGGGCGGTCACCGTCACGCCCGGCGACGCGCGGTACGCCGACCTGATCCGCGGCTACAACCAGCGCTGGGTCTTCAGCCCGGAGTCGGTGCGCGTGGTGCACACCCGGCGCCAGGTGGAGGACGTCGTACGCGAGGCGTTCGCGGCCGGCAAGAAGGTGGCCGCCCGCAGCGGCGGCCACTGCTACGAGGGCTTCAACACCGACACGAGGATCCTCATCGACCTGTCGGCCATGAACGCCGTGTCCTACGACGCGGCGCACCGCGCCTTCGCGATCGAGCCCGGCGCGACGCTGGGCGAGGTCTACAAGGCGCTGTACAAGACGTGGGGTGTCACCCTGCCCGGTGGCGCCTGCCCCTCGGTGGGCATCGGCGGGCACGTCGCCGGCGGCGGGCACGGCCCGCTCTCCCGTCTGCACGGGGTGACCGTCGACTACCTGCACGCCGTGGAGGTCGTCACCGTCGACCAGGCGGGCGAGGTGCGCACGATCACCGCCACGCGCGAGGACTTCGAGCGGGGCCGCTCCCGGGGCGCCCTGTGGTGGGCGCACACCGGCGGGGGCGGTGGCAACTTCGGCGTGGTGACCCGGTACTGGTTCCGCGACCCGGCCGCCAAGGGCTCCGACCCCACCCGGCTGCTGCCCCGGCCGCCGGCCGAGGTCTTCGTCAGCACCCTGTCCTGGCCGTGGGAGAAGGTCACCCGCGAGGACTTCGGCCACCTCGTGCGCAACTACAGCTCCTTCTTCGAGCGGCACGCCGCGGCCGACTCGCCGTACGCCAGCCTCTACAGCCAGTTCATGCCTACCCCGCGGGCGGCCGGCGGCGCGATCTCGATGATCGCGCAGTTCGACGCGACGCAGCCGGACGCCGAGCGGCTGCTGGCGGACTTCTTCGCGGCCGTGGGCGCGAACGTGTCCGTCACGCCCAAGGTGGACCGGTTGCGCCTGCCCTGGCTGCACGCCACCGCCTGGCCGGGCCTGACCGGCCCCAACACGCCCACCTTCCGCTTCAAGGCCAAGTCGGCCTACCAGCACGGCTGCCTGCCCGACGACCAGATCGAGGCGATGTACCGGCACTTCGCCGAGGTGGACTACGCCAACCCCGCCGCCCGGCTGCTGATGATCTCCTTCGGCGGCCGGACCAACACCGTGCGCCGCGACGCCACCGCCTTCGCGCACCGCAACTCGGTGATGGAGATGCACTACGTGACCACCTGGGTCGACGAGGCCGGCGAGGCGGTCCACCTGAAGTGGCTGCGCGACTTCTACGCGGACGTCTACAAGGAGACCGGCGGGGTGCCGCTGTCCAACGGCATCACCGACGGCGCCTACGTCAACTACCCGGACACCGACCTGGACGACCCGGCGTACAACACCTCCGGGACCCTCGCCCACCGGCTGTACTACGGGGACAACTACGAGGCCCTGGTCGAGGCCAAGCGCGCCTTCGACCCGCACAACGTCTTCCACCACGCCCAGTCGCTTCCGGTGAAGTGAGGCACGCGCATGACCGGTGACTTACGTCCTCGCGAGGAACACTGGCTGAGGCTGCACCTCAACGAGAACCCCTTCCCGCCGCTGCCCGAGGTGGCCGCAGCCCTGGCGGCGGAGCTGACGGCGGTCAACCGCTATCCCGAGTTCACCCCGGACACCCTCACCGGCATGATCGCCGACTGGCTGGGCACCGACCGCGAGCACGTGGCGGTCGGCAGCGGCTCGGTGGGCATCGCCCGCCAGCTGATCGACCTGTGCACCGCGCCGGGCGACGAGGTGGTCTACGGCTGGCGGTCCTTCGACGCCTACCCGCTGATCACGAGGATGGCCGGCGCCGTGCCCGTCGAGGTGCCGCTGACGGCCGCGGGCGAGCAGGACCTGCCCGGCATGCTCGCCGCCGTCACCGAACGCACCAGGGTCGTCGTGCTGTGCAACCCGCACAACCCGACCGGCACCCTGGTCGGCCGGGCGGAGCTGGAGGCCTTCCTGGCCGCCCTGCCCCGGCGCATCACCCTCGTGCTGGACGAGGCGTACCACGAGTTCGCCCGCGACCCGCGCACGCCCGACGGACTGCGCCTGCTCGCGGACCACCCCAACGTGGTGGTGCTGCGCACCTTCTCCAAGGCGTACGGTCTGGCCGCACTGCGGGTGGGCTACTGCGTGGCCGCCCCCGGGCAGGCCGGGCGCCTGCGGGCGGCGTCCCTGCCGTTCGGCATCAGCCCCCTCGCCCAGGTGGCGGTCGCCGCCTCGCTGCGGGCCGGCAAGCAGCTGGCCGAGCGCGTGGAGGCCGTCGTGGCCGAACGCGAGCGGCTGCGGACCGGCCTTGGCCGCCTGGGCCTCACCGGCCCGGCGAGCCACGGCAACTTCCTGTGGCTGGACGCGGGGCCGCGCACCGAGGCGCTGGCCGCGGCGCTCGCCGCGGCCGGGGTGCTGGTGCGCTTCTACCCCGGCGAGGGGATGCGGCTGACCGTCGGTTCGCGCGAGGCCGACGACCTCGTCCTGAGCACGGCCGGGGCGCTCGCCCCGGCCGTACCGGCCGGACACACCCCGTAGGAACTCCTGTGGGACTTTCCAAGGAAAGGACACCGATGAGTGAGACGTTTCTGGTAGTGGGCGCCACCGGCAAGACGGGCCGCCGGGTGGCCGCCGCCCTGCGCGAGGGGGGCCGGCAGGTGCGGGCCGCCTCCCGCAGCTCCGAGACCCGCTTCGACTGGCAGGACGAGTCGACGTGGGCGCCGGCCCTTCAGGGCGTGCACGGCGTCTACCTGGTGCAGCCGACGCTGCCGAGCCAGGCGCAGCAGCTCGTCCCGCGCTTCGTCGAGCGGGCCGTCGCGGCCGGCGTGCGGCGTCTGGTGCTGCTCTCCGCGCGCGGCATCGACGCGGCGGGCGACGAGAAGCTGCTGATCCCCGAGCGCTCGGTGCGCGAGTCGGGGCTGACGTGGACGATCGTGCGGCCCACCTGGTTCGCCCAGAACTTCAGCGAGGCGGTCTTCCTGCCGCAGATCCTCGAAGGCGTCCTCGCCGCGCCGACCGGTGAGGGCAAGGAGCCCTTCGTGGACGCCGACGACATCGCGGACGTGGCCGTGGCCGCGCTCACCGGCGAGGGCCACCACGGGCGCACCTACGAGCTGTCCGGGCCCGAGGCGCTGACCTTCGGCGAGGCCGCCGCGCGCATCGGGGCGACCACCGGCCGCGAGATCCACTTCGTCGACCTCGACGACGAGGCGTTCCTCAAGAGCGCCACCGAGGCCGGGGTGCCGGCGGAGCACGCCGGCATCCTGCTCGGCCTGCAGACCGCGATCCGCAACGGCTACGACGCGCACCTGAGCACCGGGGTGCGCGACGCACTGGGCCGTGAACCGCGCAGCTTCGACGCGTACGTGCGCGCGGCCGCCGCCGCGGGCGCATGGACGCCCCCGGCGAACTGACCGTCCGCACCCATCCGTCGTCCCACTGCAGGCGGCCGGCACCCGAGGGTGCCGGCCGCTCGAGGAGTCGTATGAACAGCACCTCGTACACCGGCGTCCGGCCGCTGACCCCCGCGCCGCTGATGGCGATCGCCGACGGCTTCCGTGTCGCGAAAGTCCTCGCGGTGGCCCTGGAATTCGATCTGTTCACGCACGTGAGCGGCACCGACGGCATCACACCCGCCGAGCTGGCCGGCCGCGAGGGCCTGCAGGAGCGCCCCGCGCGCCTGCTGCTGACCGCCTGCGCCTCGCTCGGGCTGCTGGACAAGCGCGCGGGACGGTATGTGAACTCCGAGCTGGCGGAGGAGTTCCTGGTCCGCGGCAAGCGCTACTTCTTCGGCGACCTGGTGACCTTCACCGACCGGCGCGAGTACGACGCCTGGGGCAAACTGGCCGACGCCGTGCGCGGCAACCGGCCCGTCACCTGGGACCCGGACACCGCCGAGACGCTGTTCGATCCGGCGGACGAGCAGATGGCCGACCTGTTCCCCAAGGCCCTGCACGCCGGCGCGGTCTTCACCGCCCGCGCCATGGCCCTGTCCCTGGACTTCCACCCCTACCGCAAGCTGCTGGACGTCGGCGGCGGCCTGGGTTCGTTCTGCGGCGAGCTGTGCCGGCATTACCCGCACCTGAGCGCCACGGTCTTCGACCTGCCGTTCGTCGTCGGCATGGCCGACAAGCACCTGGCGCAGACCTCGGTGGCCGACCGTGTCGACACGATCGGCGGCGACTTCTTCGCCGAGGACCTGCCCCGCGGCTACGACGCCATCCTGCTGACCAACGTCCTGCACGACTGGGACGCCGACCGCTGCGCGACGCTGCTGGGCAAGTGCCACGCTGCGCTCGGCAGCGGCGGCACCGTCATCGTGGGCGAGGCGTTCTTGGACGACGAGGGGACCGGCCCGGTGGCCGGCGCCGTCGCCGGCCTGAACATGCTGGTGGAGACGGCCGACGGCGCCAACCGCAGCCGCGCCGAGTACACCGCGATGCTCACCGCGGCAGGCTTCACCGACATCCGGCGGGCGGGCTTCGTCATGGACGCCCCGCTGGCCAACGGCGCCCTGCTCGCCCGCAAGGCCTGAGACACCACCCGCGCGCCCCACGGGTGGGGCGCGCGGGTACATTGGGGCGGCCGGCCCGCGAGCGAAGGAAGACGCAAGCCCATGTCCCTGAGCGAACTCGCGGATGTGGGCCCCTTCTTCGCGCTGCCCACCGGCCAGGCACCGCCCGCGGACGACGCGGCGGCCTACCTTCCGCCCGGCCCCGAGGCGCTGCGGCGGCGCATCGCCGTCGTCAGCGACCGGCTGGGCACCCGCGAGGAGCGGGTCGCGGCATCCCTCGCCTTCCAGGGCATCGCCGGGCGCCTGCTGTCCCTCACCCTCGGCTCGGTCGTCCTGACCGGGCAGGCACCCGACCTCGCCACCGGCGCCCTGCGCTGGCACCCCTGCCTCGGCGCCCCCGACGACCTGTGGTGGGCCGCACCGGCCCCGCCGCCCCCGGCGCGCGACGCCGCGGCCGTCCTGCACGAGGTGCTCCTGCCCCTGCACACCGCCACCCGCTCCCTGACCGGGGTCTCGGCACGGCTGCTGTGGGGCAACGCCGGATCCGCCCTCGCCGGCGCCCTGCGCGTCCTGCACCCCTGGTGCCTGCGCCAGGGCCGCCCGGCCGACGCCGGGCGCGCCGTCGCCCTGACCCGCACCCTCCTGGCCGACCCCCTGCTGCGCACCACCGGAACCCTGCACCTGCCCGGCGGCACCCCGGCCTTCGCCCGCACCACCTGCTGCCTGTACTACCGCTCCCCCGGCGGCGGCCTGTGCGGCGACTGCGTGCTGCGCAGGCGCGGTCGCTGACCCTCACCGTCGAACACCGTTCGCCTGCCCGGCCCGAGGGACGGGCCGAGCACGGGCCCCGGGCCCCGCGCCCTGCGGCTGTGAGCGGCCTGGACGGGGCGGCCGGCGTCTGCTTACGTTCATGAACGCACCGCATGGACGGATGTGCGGACGGAAGGCGACAGTTCGGGGGGATGCGCCATGGCCCGGGCACTGATCATCGGTGGCGGCATCGCGGGACCCGTCACCGCCATGGCCCTGCAGCGGGCCGGCATCGAGGCGGCCGTCCACGAGGCGTACCCCGCCGGCGCCGACGACGTCGGGGCCTTCCTCGTGCTGTTCGCCAACGGTCTCGCGGCCCTGGCCGCCATCGACGCGGACGCGGTCGTGCGCGAGCACTCCTTCCCCGCCCGCACCGCCGAGTTCCTCGGCGCCGACGGTGCCGCGCTCGGCAGCCGCCCGCTCGCGGGGGCGAACGGCGGGGCGGCGCCGCGTACGCTGTCCCGCTCCGTCCTGCACCGCGTCCTGCGCGAGGAGGCCGCCCGGCGCGGTATCCCCGTCCACCACGGCAAGCGGCTGGTGGACCGGCGCACCGGGCCGGGTGGCACCGTCACCGCCCTCTTCGCCGACGGCACGCGCGCCGAGGGCGACGTGCTCGTCGGCGCCGACGGCATCCACTCGCGCACCCGCACCCTCCTCGACCCCGCGGCCCCCGCGCCGCGCCCCACCGGTCAGACGACCGTCTGCGGCCGCCTGCGCGACCCGGCGCACGCGGTGCCGCCGGCGACGTACCGGATGATGTACGGCACGCGCGGGTTCTTCGGCTGCACCACCGCGCCCGACGGCACCACGTACTGGTTCGCCAACGTCCCCGGCGCCCCCGGGCCCGGCGCCGGCCCGGCCCACTGGCGGCGCCTGGTGGCGCAGGCATTCGCGGGCGACGGCACGCCCGCCGCTGCCATGGCCGCCGCCACCGGCGACGACATCGTCGGCACCAGCGCCCACGACCTGCAGCGCACCCCGGTCTGGCACGACCGGCACACCGTGCTGGTCGGCGACGCCGCCCATGCCACCGCCCCCAACGCCGCCCAGGGCGCCTCCCTGGCCATCGAGGACGGCGTCGTCCTCGCCCAGTGCCTGCGCGACCTGCCCGGCATTCCGCGCGCCTTCGCGGCGTACGAGCGGCTGCGCCGCGGGCGCGCCGAGCGCGTCGTGGCCCTCAGCGCCGCCCTGGCCGCCCGGCTGGCCGGGGCCGCGGACGAGAACACCCCGCAGCGCGGCGACGACGGCGGCGCCGACTGGCTCACCGGCTATCGCATCGACTGGGACGCCCGCGTGGGCTGAAGTTGCCGCCGGGCGCCACTGCGGCAGACTGGAGCCATGCCGGAGCTGCCGGAGGTCGAAGCCCTCGCCGGGTTCCTCGCCGAGCATCTCACCGGCCGGACGGTCGAGCGCGTGGTGCCCGTGGCGGTGAGCGTGCTCAAGACGTACGATCCGCCGCTCGGCGCCCTGGAGGGGCGCACCGTCGCGGGCGTGCAGCGGTACGGCAAGTTCCTCGGCGTCGCCACCGACGGCGGCCCCCACCTCGTGCTGCACCTCGCCCGTGCCGGGTGGCTGCGCTGGCACGAGCAGGTGCCGGCCGCGCCGCCGCGCCCGGGCCGGGGGCCGCTGGCCCTGCGGCTGTACCTCGCCGGCGGCGCCGGCCTGGACGCCACCGAGGCCGGTACCCAGAGGCGGCTGGCCGCCTACTGCGTGCACGACCCCCACGACGTGCCCGGCATCGCCCGCCTCGGTCCGGACCCGCTCACCGAGGACTTCACCGAGCAGGTCTTCGCCGGGCTGCTGCGCGGCGAGCGCCGGCAGGTCAAGGGAGTCCTGCGCGATCAGGAGGTGGTCGCCGGCATCGGCAACGCCTACTCCGACGAGATCCTGCACGCGGCCCGCATGTCCCCCTTCAAGCCGGCCGCGAACCTGAGCGAGGAGGAGATCCGGCAGCTGTACGAGGCGCTGCGCGCCACGCTCGGCGAGGCCGTCGAGCGCTCGCGGGGGCAGGCGGCCGGCGAGCTGAAGGCGGAGAAGAAGAGCGGCCTGCGGGTGCACGGCCGCACCGGCGAGCCCTGCCCGGTGTGCGGGGACATCGTCCGTGAGGTCTCCTTCAGCGACTCCTCGCTGCAGTACTGCCCCACCTGTCAGACCGGCGGCAAGCCGCTGGCCGACCGCCGGCTGTCCCGCCTGCTGAAGTGAGGGCGCCCCGGTCGCGCTCTCAGTCGCGCGGGATGCCGCGCTCGTCGGCCTTCGCCAGCTCCGAGTGGCGGTAGGAGTAGGCGAAGTAGACCGCCAGCCCGATCACGAACCACACCGCGAAGCGCACCCACGTCTGCCATGCCAGGTAGGTGATCAGCCAGATCGACGCGGCCACTCCGATGCCGGGGACGACGGGCACGCCGGGGCAGCGGAAGGAGCGCGGCAGGTCCGGCCGCCGGTACCGCAGCACGATCACCGCGGTGCACACCACGGCGAAGGCGAGCAGGATGCCGATGTTGGTCAGCTCGGCTGCCTCGCCGATGGGCACCAGCCCGGCGATCGCCGCGGAGGCCACGCCCACGATCCACGTCACCCGCGTGGGCACGTGGCGCCGGGGGTGGGTGTGGGCGAACCACTTCGGCAGCAGCCCGTCGCGGGACATGGCGAACCACACCCGGGTCACACCCAGCATGAAGGTGAACATCACCGTGAGGATGCCGATGATGGCCCCGACCGCGATGACGTCCGCGATGCCGTGCAGGCCCACCGACTTGAAGGCCGTGGAGAAGCCGCTCGCCTTGTCGATGTCCTTGTAGTTCTGCATGCCGGTCAGCACCAGGCAGGCCAGCACGTACAGCACCATCGAGATCGCCAGCGAGAGAATGATCGCCTTGGGCATGTGCCGCTGCGCGTCCTTCGACTCCTCGGCGGCCGTGGACATCGCGTCGTAGCCGAAGACCGCGAAGAAGACCGTGGCCGCGCCCGTGAACGCACCGCTGACGCCGAAGGGGAAGAAGGGGGAGTAGTTGGCGGTGTTGATGTGGAAGAAGCCCACGCCGATCACCAGCAGCACCACCAGGACCTTCAGGCCCACCACGATCGTCTCGAAGCGGGCCGCGTTCTTCATGCCCATGGTCAGCAGATAGGCGATCAGCAGGCACAGCACCGCCGCGAACAGATCGACCCGGTGCCCCGGCCCGGTGCCCGGCGCGCCCAGCATCCAGCGCGGCAGCTCCGCGCCCACCTCCCCGAGCAGGAAGTTGATGTAGCCGGAGATGCCGATGGCCACCACCGCCACGATCGCGGTGTACTCCAGCAGCAGGTCCCAGCCGATGAACCAGCCGCCCAGCTCGCCGAGCACCGCGTAGCCATAGGTGTAGGCCGACCCCGCTCTCGGGATGAGACCCGCGAACTCCGCGTACGAGAACGCCGCCGCGGCACTGGCGATGCCGGCGATCAGGAACGACACGAGCACCGCCGGGCCCGCCGTGCCGTTGGCGATCGTCCCCGCCAGGCTGAAGATGCCCGCGCCGATGATGCCGCCGACGCCGATCGCGGTGAGCTGCCACAGCCCCAGGGTGCGGGTCAGCCGTTCGCCGTGCGCCTCGGTCTCCTCCGCCTCCTCGATCGTCTCGATCGGTTTGCGGCGCCAGACGCCCTGCCCCGTCCCGAGCCCGGCCATGGCGTGTCCTCTCGTGGGCCTGCGGGCAGTTCGCCCTTGGGTGGTTTACGGGTGGTTTGCCGGTGGATGGCCCCATCATGGCCGAGCGGGCGCGGCGACGGAAGACGCCGCGCCCCGCACGGATGCCGGGCACCCGCCGATGGCGGGTGTCAGCGAACGGCGGGCGGCCCGTCCTGCCCGCCGGTGCCCCAGGCCGAGGGCCGCGGGCCGACCGCGAAGTCCAGGCGGGCACCGCGGCGCAGGTCCGCCGTGGTGAGGTAGGTACGGCCGTACGGCCTGCCGTCCAGGCGCACCGAGCGCACGTACCGGTCGGTGCGCGAGGTGCCCGGCGCGCTCACCGCGATGCGGCCCCCGGGGTACCAGCGCTTGTCCAGGCGCAGCTCCACGCGGTCGAAGACCGGCGTGCTCAGCCCCCACACGTCCGCCCCCGGCTGCACCGGGTACACCCCGATCGACGACAGCACCATCCACGCCGACATCGTGCCCAGGTCGTCGTTGCCGGTCATGCCGTCGGGGGTGTCGGTGAACAGCGTCAGCGCCGCGTGCACCACGTCCGTGGTCTTCCACGGCCGGCCGGTGGACAGGTAGGTGTAGGGGGCGATGAGGTCCGGCTCGTTCTGCGGGTTGTACTTGTCGGCGTTGTAGTAGTCGTACGGGCCGTGGACCCACACCTCGCGCGCGGTGCGGGCCGGGTCGGCCAGCAACCGGTCGTAGGCGAAGAAGGAGTCCAGCCGCCGGTCGGTGGCGTCCCGGCCGCCGATCAGGCGCACCAGCCCGGGCGGGTCCTGCGGCACCAGCCACTGGTACTGCCAGGCCGTGCCCTCGTGGAAGCCCGGGCTGCGGGCCGGGTCGGCGGGCCCCGTGAAGGCGCCGCGGTCGTCGCGCGGCCGGAAGAAGCCGGTGTCCGGGTCGTGGATCCGGCGGTAGGCGCGCGAGCGGGCGGCGTAGCGGTCGGCGTCGGCCCGGTGCCCCAGCGCGCGGGCCATCGTCGCCAGGGCGCCGTCGGCCAGGGCGTACTCCAGCGTGGCCGAGGCGCCCTGGTGGAAGTCGGAGTCGCCCGGCTTGGCCCGGGGCCGCTGCGGCAGGTACGGCACGTAACCGTCGCGGAGGTACCTGCCGTTGCCCTCCCGGCCGACCGCCGGGGAGGCGGCCGGGGGCACCCCGTCGGCGTTCTTCTTCAGCACCCGGTACGCCTCCTCCTCGTGGCCGGTGAGCAGCCCGTGGTGGAAGGCGTTGGTGAGGTAGGGGGTGACGGGGTCACCGGTCATGATGTTCGTCTCGACCGTGCCGTACCCCCACTTGGGCAGCCAGCCGCCCTCGGCGTCCACGCGCAGCACCGACAGGGCCATGTCCCGCGCCTCGCGGGGCGCGAGGAGGGCCAGCAGCTGGGCCTGGGTGCGGTAGGTGTCCCACAGCGACCAGTTCTGGTAGTAGGTGAAGCCCCGGGCGCGGTGGACGCGCTGGTCCCAGCCCCGGTACCGGCCGTCGGCGTCGCTGCCGACGTTGGGGGAGAGGAACGAGCGGTACAGCGAGGAGTAGAAGGTGCGGCGCAAGGTGGTGCTCCCGCCGGCGACCCGTACGTCGCCCAGCCGCCGTTCCCACGCGGCCCGGGCCGCCGCGGCCGTCCGGTCGAAGCCGTCCTGCTCGGCGCGCAGGTTGCGCTCGGCGCCGGCCGCGTCCACGTAGCTGACGGCGGTGGTCGCCTCCACGTCGCGGTCGCGGGTGGCATCGAAGCGCACCCAGGCGCCGTTGCGCGCCGCCGAGGACGAGGAGCGGGAGCCGGCGCTGATGCGGTCGCCGTTCCACGTGCCGTACGAGGCGAAGGGCCGGTCGAAGCGGGTGAGCGTGTACAGGGTGTACGGGCGGGTGTCCTGGCAGAAGCCGCGGCCGGTGATGGTGGTGCGCACGGTGCGCTCGTCGACGACCTCGACCGTGCTGGAGACCGTGCGGTGCAACGCCTGACCGGCGTTGAAGAGCACGTTGGCCTTGCCGGTCGCGGGGAAGGTGTAGCGCTGCCGCCCGGTGCGCGCGGTCGCGGTCAGCTCGGCGGTGATGCCGCCGTAGGAGCCCAGGCGGACCCGGTAGTAGCCGGGGCGGGCGCTCTCGTCGCGGTGGCTGAAGGACGCGGCGTAGCGCGCGTTGTCGGTGCTGGTGACCTCGCCCGTGGTGGGCAGCACCGGCAGGTCCCCGCCGATGCGGCAGCCCACCCCGGACAGGTGCACGGTGCTGAAGCCGCGGATGTGCTCGTGCCGGTAGTCGTACCCGGTGCCGTGCCCGGTGTCCGGGGACAGCTGCACCATGCCGAAGGGCACGGCGGCGCCGGGGAAGGTGTTCCCCTCGTTCTGTGTGCCGATGAAGGGGTTGACGAGGCCGGTGAGCGGCTCGGCCGGCCGGGCCGCGGGCGGCGCGAGGCCGGCGGTGCCGAGGACCGCGACGAGGGCGAGCACGGCCGCGCCGGCGCGGCGCGGCAGTGGACGAACGGCCGGTCTCATGCGACCACGACCCTCCAGCCGACTTCGGTGACAGCGCAGAGGCTGGCCGGGGCCGCAAGGGGAGTCAAGGATGCGCCGGTTGGTGGGCGTGGTGTTCCGGTCAGCGGGCGGGATGCGCGGGGGCGCCGCGGAATGACCATATGCGGCGCCCGCCGTGTCCTCGTCAGACCGCCGTGTCCTCGTCAGACTGCCGAGCCCCCGTCAGGCCGTCGTGTCCCCGTCAGGCCGCCGCGGACTCGCCGAGGCCGGCGTGCGCGCCGGGCGCCGGGGCGAGGGGCCGCGGGCTGCCGCCGACCGGCCGCAGCCGGGCCTTGGCCTCGGCGGCGTAGACGTCCACGTACTCCTGCTCCGACAGCTTCCAGATGGCGTACATGATCTCGTCGGTGACGGCCCGCAGGATCGCGCGCTCGTCCTGCAGCCCGGCGTAGCGGGAGAAGTCCAGCGGCCGGCCGAAGCGGATGGTGATGGGCACCCGGCGCGGCAGCAGCCGCCCCGCCGGCTGCGCCTCGAACGTGCCGATCATCGCGCAGGGGACGACCGGGACGCCGGCCTGCAGCGCCATGGCGGCGACCCCCACCTTGCCCTTGTACAGGCGCCCGTCGTGCGAGCGCGTGCCCTCCGGGTAGATGCCCAGCAGGCCGCCGCCCTCCAGCACCCCGAGCGCGGTGTCCACCGCCGCCTGGGCCGCCTCCTTGCCCGAGCGGTCCACGGGAATGCCGCCGACCCCGCGGAAGAACGCCGCGATCAGCCGGCCCTTGAGGCCGCTGCCGGTGAAGTACTCCTGCTTCGCCAGGAAGGTGATCCGGCGCCTGACCATCACCGGCATCATGAAATGGTCCGAGAAGGACAGGTGGTTGCCGGCGATGATGGCCGCGCCCTCCTCCGGCAGGTGCTCCAGCCCCTCGACCCTGGGCCGGAACACCCACCGCAGCAGTGGTATCAGAACGAGCGTCTTGAACAGGTGATAGAACACGTCATGGCCCCTTTCCCCGGGCTTCCCGAGCGACCTGCCCCCGCGCCGAGGGACGGTAGTGGGCAGGCGGGATCATGGGGAGAGTGTCTATTCGGCCACGCTGAGTGAAGGCCCGGTAAAGGACGGCAAGAGACGGCAAAACGGCCCCCGTTCACCGGGCCGCAACCTTCAGTCGCGCAACCTCAGCCGCGCGGTGTCACGGATGCGAGCACCTGCGGCAGCGGGTACCAGTCGGCCGTGGCGAAGCTCGCGTGCCCGCGGGCCAGCAACGCCACGCGCTCGCGGGCCCGGGCCTCGGTGGGGCGGGTGCCGTCGATGGCGGGGGCGACCTTGTGGGCGTCGGTCATGACCAGCAGGTAGTGGTTGCGGTCGTACCAGGCGGTGTCGATGCCGCCGCCCGTGTACGCGCCGGCGTCGCCGTCGAACAGGACGAACCACGGGCGCAACGAGGCGTCGGCGTACCGCGTGCGCGGGTCGCCCGCGGTGGCTCCGTGGACGGCCGGGAAGGCAGCAGCCTGTCCCAGGCGACCGGCGGCGGCCAGGTCGCGCAGGTGCGTGGCGTACTCGCGGTCGGTCCACAGCCGGTCGGCCGGGTTCTTCTCCTCGACCGTGCCGGGGATCAGCTCGACGACGAACCTGCCCTGCAGCGCCGCCCGCGAGGGCCAGCCGCCGGCGCGCACGGCCGTATCGAGGTCCGCGTGGCCGCCGGCGAGGTCCGCGGGCCGGTACAGGGCGTCGCCCAGGGCCGACGTCAGCAGGGCGTCGAGTTCGGCGGGCCCGCGACCGCTGTTGGCGTTGAAACCGTCCTTCATCTCGACCTTCAGCAGCACGGGCCGGTGCCCGGGGTGGGCGTCGTGCCAGGCGCGGATGTCGGCGAGGCAGCCGGCGAGGGGCTGGTTGCGGCTCCTGGTGCGCAGCTCGGCGGGAGAGTGGGCGTTCTCGCAGTTGTTGTCGTTGGCCACGGGGTTGGCGTGCGAGACGCGGAAGGCGCGGCCGCCGAAGCCGTTGCTCCACACGTCGAGTTCGAGCAGCCCGGCCCCGGAGTCCAGGGCGTCGGCGAAGTACGGGTACTTGGCCCGGTCGTAGGCGTTGTGCACGCCGACCGCGGTCGTCGTGTCGTACGCCGCCTCAGCCGTCCGCACCGCTGCCGTCCTGCCCGCCGCCCCCGCCGGTACCGCGGCCGTGCCGGCCAGTACCGCTGCCGTCACGGCCGCCGTGATCGCCGTGCGTATGTGCATGGTGGTGCGCATGTCCCCCGCCGTTGTCGAGTCTTCCGCTGTGATGAACGAGTCAGCAGCGTACGGGAGGTGGTGATGTGACGGGGCGACAGGCATGGCGGGCCCCGGCCCCGTCACCCGGCGATGGCGCCCTCACGGACGACGAGCGAGGGGGCGGCCGCCCCGTCCAGGCCGCTCACAGCCGCAGGGCGCGGGCCAGGTACGGCGCCGTGGCGCTGCCGGCGGCCCGGGCCACCTCGTGGGGCGGGCCGGAGGCGACGATGCGGCCGCCCTCGGCGCCGCCGCCCGGGCCGAGGTCGAGGACGTGGTCGGCGCCCGCGGCCACGGTCATGTCGTGCTCGACGACCACGACCGTGTTGCCCGCGTCGACCAGGCCGTGCAGCTGCCGCAGCAGCACCTCGGTGTCGGCCGGGTGCAGCCCGGTCGTGGGCTCGTCGAGGACGTACAGGGTGTGGCCGCGGTGGCTGCGCTGCAGTTCGGCGGCGAGCTTGATGCGCTGGGCCTCGCCACCGGAGAGCTCGGTGGCCGGCTGGCCCAGGCGCAGGTAGCCCAGGCCCACCTCCTCGAGGGTGCGCAGGGCCCGCAGGGCCGCGGGCACGTCGGCGAGGAAGTCCGCGGCCGCGTCCACGGTCATGGCCAGCACGTCGGCGATGCTCGCGCCGCGGTAGGTGACCTCCAGCGTCTCGGGGTTGTAGCGCGCCCCGGCGCAGGCCGCGCAGGGGGCGTACGTACCGGGCAGGAAGAGCAGCTCGACGGCGACGAAGCCCTCGCCCTGGCACTCCTCGCAGCGTCCGCCGGCGACGTTGAAGGAGAACCGGCCGGCGCCGTAGCCGCGGGCGCGGGCCTCGTCGGTGGCCGCGAAGAGCTTGCGCACGGCGTCGAAGAGGCCGGTGTAGGTGGCGAGGTTGGAGCGCGGGGTGCGGCCGATGGGCTTCTGGTCGACCGTCACCAGCCGGTCGACGGCGTCCAGGCCCTCGGCCTCGCCGAGCGGTTCCCCTCCGTCGAGGTGGGCGGCGACGGTCTCGGCGAGGACCTGGCCGACCAGCGTGGACTTCCCCGAGCCCGAGACGCCGGTGACGGCCGTGAAGACGCCGAGCGGGAAGCCGGCGTCCACGTCGCGCAGGTTGTGCCGGTTCACGCCGCGCAACCGCAGCAGGCCCGAGGGGGTACGGGTGCTGCGTGCGGGCGGTTGCTGCCCGTCGGGGAAGAGGTAGCGGCGCGTGGCCGACGCCTCGACGTTCGCGAGGGCTTCGACGGGGCCGCTGTGGAGCACCTGCCCGCCGTGCTCGCCGGCTTGCGGGCCGACGTCGACGATCCAGTCGGCGCGGCGCACGACGTCCATGCGGTGCTCGACCACGAACAGCGAGTTGCCCGCGGCCTTGAGCCGCTCCAGCATCGTCAGCAGCGCCTCGCCGTCCGCCGGGTGCAGGCCGGCGGACGGCTCGTCGAGGACGTAGACCACGCCGAACAGGCCCGAGCGCAGCTGGGTGGCCAGCCGCAGCCGCTGCAGCTCGCCCGCGGACAGCGTGGGGGTGGGACGGTCGGTGGCCAGGTAGCCCAGGCCCAGGTCGGTGAGGATCCCGATGCGGGCGAGGAGGTCCCCGGCGAGCGCCGCCGCGGCCGATTCGCCGGTGCACGCCGGGCGCAGCACCTCGGCCAGGGCGGTCAGCGGCAGGGCGGCGAGAGTGGCGATGTCGTGGCCGGCGAAGGTGACGGCCAGCGCCTCGGGCCGCAGCCGGCGCCCTGCGCACACCGGGCAGTCGGCACTGACCAGATGGCGCTCGGCCCGCGCGCGCAGCGCGGCGCTCTTGGAGTCGGCGAAGGTGTGCAGCACATAGCGGCGGGCGCTCATGTAGGTGCCCTTGTAGGGGCGTTGGATGCGGTCGGCCTCGCGCACGGGGTGGACGGTGACCACCGGCTGCTCGTCGGTGAACAGGATCCAGTCGCGGTCGGCCTGCGGCAGCTCGCGCCAGGGCCGGTCGACGTCGTACCCGAGGGTGTCGAGGATGTCGCGCAGGTTCTTGCCCTGCCAGGCGCCCGGCCAGGCGGCGATGGCGCCCTCGCGGATGGTGAGCGCGGGGTCGGGCACCAGTGATTCCTCGGTGACCCGGTGGACGCGGCCCAGGCCCTGGCACTCGGGGCAGGCGCCGGCCGCGGTGTTGGGCGAGAAGGCGTCGGAGTCCAGGCGGGGCGCGCCCTCGGGGTAGGTGCCGGCGCGGGAGAAGAGCATGCGCAGCGAGTTGGACAAGGTGGTGACCGTGCCCACGGAGGAGCGCGAGGTGGGGGCGGAGCGGCGCTGTTCCAGGGCGACGGCGGGCGGCAGTCCGGTGATCTCCCCGACCCTGGGGGCGCCGACCTGGTGGATGAGCCGGCGCGCGTAGGGGGCGACGGACTCGAAGTAGCGGCGCTGCGCCTCGGCGTAGAGCGTGCCGAAGGCGAGGGAGGACTTCCCGGAGCCGGAGACGCCGGTGAAGACGACGAGGGCGTCGCGGGGGATGTCGACGTCGACGTGCTTGAGGTTGTGTTCGGCGGCGCCGCGGACGCGGACGTACGGGTCGTGGGGGTCATGGCGGTCGTGCACGCGAGCGAGTCTAGGCGCCGCTCCCCGGCCTCCCCGGGAGGGTGAACCGCCGGCGACACACTGACGCGGCCGGGCATCCTGCGCCAAGATGCCCCAGGCAACCGCTGTCACGGCGAATGCCACAGCGAACGTCACAGCGAATGTCACAGCGAACGTCGACGACGACCTTTCGACGGGATGGCCCATGTCCGACACCGATGCCGAGGTGCGAGCGGCCCTCGGCGCCGACCCCCTGCGCCGGATCGCCGCAGCGATCGAGCGGGAACGGGACCCCTCGTCCCGTATCTGCCGGACGTGCGGCGGACCGGCGCTGGTGGTGGTCGGCGAGGAACCGGCGGGCAGCGGCCCGCCGGTCGTCAGCGCCCGGAAGGCGTGCGCGCGGCGGGACTGTCCCCGTCCGTGACCCCGGACCCGTCCGCAGCTCCGGACCCGTCCGCAGCTCCGGGCCCGTCCGTAGCTCCGGACCCGCCGGTGACGACGGCCGTCGCCGTGCGGGCGGTCCAGCGCTGCTCGACCCGCGCCAGGCGCCAGTAGACCAGTGCCGCGGCCCACACCACGACGAACAGCCCGACGATGACGAAGCCGACGTTGTCGAGGTTCAGCCCGGCGATCCAGCCGCTGACGGGATCGTCCAGGCCGAGCTTCTCGTGCAGGACGCCGACCAGCTCGATGGTGCCGATGAGGAAGGCGACGGCGATGGACAGGCCGGTGATGGTGAGGTTGTAGTAGACCTTGCGCACCGGGTTGGAGAACGCCCACTGGTAGGCGAAGTTCATGAACGTGCCGTCGAGCGTGTCGAAGAGGCTCATGCCGGCCGCGAACAGCAGTGGCAGGCACAGGATCGCGTACCACGGCAGTCCGGCCGCGGCGCCGCTGCCCGCCATCACCATCAGCGTGACCTCGGTGGCGGTGTCGAAGCCGAGGCCGAAGAGGAAGCCGAGGGGGTACATCTGGCCCGGTCGGCTGACCGAGCGGGTGAAGCGGCCCAGCAGCCGGTTCATGAAGCCGCGCGAGTCCAGCTGCTTCTCCAGCTCTCCCTCGTCGTAGCGGCCCTCGCGCATGGCGCGGAAGACGCGCAGGATGCCGGCGAGGGCGATGAGGTTGAGGATGGCGATGAGGTAGAGGAAGCCGCCGGAGACGGATGTGCCGACGATGCCGAGCACCTGGTGGGTGGGCGAGTCCTCGTCCATCAGCGTGCCGGCCAGGTGCGTGCCGCCGGCCACCAGCAGGGCCATCACGACGACGACGCTGGAGTGGCCGAGGGCGAACCAGAAGCCGACCGAGACCGGGCGCCTGCCGTCGGCCATGAGCTTGCGGGTGGTGTTGTCGATGGCGGCGATGTGGTCGGCGTCGAAGGCGTGCCGCATGCCGAGGGTGTAGGCGGTGATGCCGAGACCGACGCCGTAGACCTTGGAGTCGACGGTGTAGTGCTGCGGCACGACCAGCAGGTAGAGCACGCCGAACGCGACGACGTGCAGGGCGGCGATGACGGCCAGCAGGCCGGCGGTGCGCACGGTGTCCTCGCGGCGCCAGCGGAAGGCCGGCGGGCCGGTGGATATGTCGACGGGAAGGGATGTGTTGGTGGACATCTCGGGTTGAACGCTCCAGCACCTCGTGGATCACTTCGAGATGCCGTGGCCGGTCTCCTGGCTGACGGGTGCACGCGCGACCGCCCCGCCTTCCCAGGTCGCCGGATGCGGCCCAGTGGCTTCCGCGCGCCGGACGGTCCGGCGTACGGAGTGGGGACGGTCACTCCCCGATCACAGTGGCGAGGGCCGCTCCGGAATGGGCCCCGAAGGGCCGGCACCGGTCTTCCCGAACACCACGGCCAGGACACCCTAACCTCCCGACGGGCCTCATGGTCGCCCCGGCCGTACCTCATCTGCCGGACATCTGCCGGAGGCCATCGCTCCGCTACCGCGCGGGTGATGGACGCCACCCCGGGCCCGGTGCTACGAGTGCAGGCAACGACCGGAAGGGGCTGACCGCCATGGCAGATTCGGCAGCGGGGACGGGGCAGGACCCGGGCGGCGGCGCCCCGGCGGTGCCCGGGCAGCGGACGGTGTTCGTGCGCCGCATCGGGCTGTTCCAGGCCACGGCCATCAACATGAGCCAGATGTGTGGGATAGGCCCCTTCGTCACCATTCCCTTGATGGTCGCCTCGTTCGGCGGCCCGCACGCCGTCATCGGCTTCGTCGCGGGGGCGGTGCTGGCGCTGGCGGACGGGCTGGTGTGGGCCGAGCTCGGCGCGGCGATGCCCGGCGCTGGCGGCAGTTACGTCTATCTGCGGCAGGCGTTCCAGTACCGCACCGGCAAACTGATGCCGTTCCTGTTCGTGTGGACGGCGATGCTCTTCATCCCGCTCGCCATGGCCACCGGCGTGATCGGGTTCGTGCAGTACCTGGGCTATCTGTGGCCCGGCATGACGCAGACGCAGGGCGACGTGACGGGCCTGGCCATGGTGGCGCTGGTCGTCGCGCTGCTGTGGCGGCGGGTGGAGTCCATCGCGCGCATCACCGCCGTCCTGTGGGGCGTAATGATCGTCTCGGTGTCCCTGGTCATCGTCGCCGCCTTCACCCACTTCAGCCCGGAGCGGGCCTTCACCTACCCGGCCGGCGCCTTCGATGTGACGAGCCATCAGTTCTGGCTGGGCTTCGCCGCGGGCCTGACCATCGGCATCTACGACTACGGCGGCTACAGCACCGTCGCCTACATGGGCGCCGAGATCAAGGACCCCGGGCGCACCATGCCCAGAGCCATCGTGCACTCGATCCTGGGCATCATGGTCATCTACCTCCTGCTGCAGATCGGCACCCTGGGCGTCATCGACTGGCGGGAGATGCTCGACCCCTCCTCCACCGCCTCCTCCTCGGTCGCCTCGGCCGTCATGGAGAAGACCTGGGGCAAGGCGGCGGCCGACGTCGTCACCGTGCTGATCCTCGTCACGGCCTTCGCGTCGGTCTTCACCGGACTCCTGGGCGGCTCGCGCATTCCCTACGACGCGGCGCGGGAGAAGGTCTTCTTCCGCCGCTTCGGCGCCCTGCACCCCCGCCACCGCTTCCCGGGGCTTTCCCTGGCGACGATGGGGGTCGTCAGCGCCGTCGGGTTCCTGATCGGCCGTCACACCGACCTCGCCACGATCATCCAGCTGCTGATGGCCGTGATGGTGATCCTCCAGGCGCTCTCCCAGGTGATCGCCGCCACCGTGCTGCGGCGCCGCCAGCCGGACCTGCCGCGCCCGTACCGCATGTGGCTCTACCCGCTGCCGAGCCTGGTGGCGCTGGCGGGCTGGCTCGTCATCTACGGCTTCGCGGACCGCAGTTCGCCGGGGCGGCATCCGATCGAGTGGTCGCTGGCCTGGGTCGGGGCGGGCTGCGTGGCCTTCGTGCTGTGGGCGGCGTACGAGCGACAGTGGCCCTTCGGGCCGCGCGAGATCCATGAGGAGTACCTCCCGCGGCAGGCCGCCGGCACCGGCGGCGAGGCCGAGGGCGAGGAGGGATCCGTGACCACCGCGCCCGCCTGACGAGGCGTCGGCTCGGCGTCGCGGCCGGAGCCCTGCGGGCGCCCGCACTTTCGTAGGGGCCTGCCGAACGGTGATAAAACGGCACCCATGCCCGTGACCACAGCCCCGCATCCGTCCGCCCCCGCCGCCACGCCGCGCAGGCTGCTGTGGCACCGCCTGATATTCGGGCTCTGGTACCGGCCCGTCGAGGTCCTCGACGAGTGCCGGGACCGGAGCGTGTGGGGAGCGGCCGCCTTCCTGTCGCTGCTGTGCGGGGCGATGGGCACGCTGGCCGTGGACTCCTTCTGGGGGCAGTGGGGCGTGAGCCCGGTGCTGGCGCTGGAGGCGCTGGGCATCGGGTCGGTGGTGATGATGCTGGCCAGCTTCCTGCTGGGCGCGGCCACCCACGCGATCGCCCGCCGTCTGGGCGGCAACGGGCGGTTCGGGCCCACGACGAGTCTGTTCGTCGTCCTGTTCTGGGCGAGCGACCTGCCCCGGCTCGCGCTCGACACCTGGCTGCCGGCCGGGTCCGTCCCGGTGCGGGCCGCGGCCTCGGTGACGGCGGCCTTCGGCAGCGCGCTCGCCGTCCTGCTGATCCGCGGCCAGCACCATCTGCCGACCCGCAAGGCGGTGGCGGCGGTGAGCATTCAGATGCTGGCGGCCGTGGCCCTGCTGAAGTTCCCGCCCGGCAGCGGCTGATCCGGCGGGCGCCCGCTCGCCAGTGCGAGGAGGACGACGAAGGCCCGCCCGGTGCGACGGGGGATGCACACCGGGCGGGCTCGAGAACAGTTCTACCTCATCAAGGATGGGCCATGCATCAAAAACCTGTTCGTTTCTGCGCCGACCAGCGCACAGGGAGCGATTTCAGGCCACGCGCCCTGAGGCTCTCACGGCGGACCGGCGGCGCTTGTGGAAGGTCGAGTTCCAGATCGTCCAGCCGCTCGAACAGCACCGCGAGGGCCGTCTCCGTCTCCATCCGGGCCAGCGCGGCCCCCAGGCAGTGGTGGATCCCATGCCCCAGCCCGAGCTGCCCCGAATGCTCCCGCCGCAGGTCAAGACGGTCGGGGTCGGGGAACTGCCGGGCGTCGCGGTTGGCCGAGGCCAAGGAGAGCAGGACGGTCTCACCCTTCGGCACCACCACCCCGCCGATGCTGACGTCCTTGAGAGGAAAGCGCCGGATGGCCAGCGGAACCGGCCCGTCCCAGCGCATGAGCTCCTCCACGGCCGTCGCGAGGACGTCCGGATCCGATCGCACCTCCCGCAGCAGTACGGGGTGCTCGAGCAGGGCGAGCACCGCGTTGGCGATGAGGTGGACGGTGTTCTCGTAACCGGCGAAGAGCAGGAGAAAGACCAGCGAGGTCAGCTCGTCCGGCGACAGGACATCCCCGCCGTCGCGCACCGCGATCAGGTCGGAGAGCAGGTCGTCGCCCGGCTCGGCCCGCTTGCCCTCGATCAGCGCGTCCACGAAGCGCATCAGGCTCGCCACCGCCTCCTTGGCCCGCTGCGGCTGCGCCGGGTCGGGGGCGATCAGGGCGTCGGTCCACTCGCGGAAGTCCCGCCGGTCGCGCTGCGGCACCCCGAGCAGGTCGCAGATGACGACGATGGGCAGCGGACCGGCGTACGTCGCCATCAGGTCGGTGCGGCCGTCCGCCGCGACGGCGTCCAGCAGGTCGCCGGCCAGTCGGCGCACGGGGGCGCGCAGCGCCTCCACGCGGGCGGGCGTGAACGCCTTGACCACCAGGCGGCGCAGCCTGGTGTGGTCCGGCGGGTCCATGTTGAGCAGGTTGGCGTCCAGGGCCGGGGGCAGGGACAGGCCGCTGTAGGTGCCGGGCAGGGCGTTGCGCCTGTCCAGGGAGAGCCGGGGGTCCGCGAGCGCCCGCCGCACGTCGTCGTAGCGGGTCACCAGCCAGGCCGGCCGCCCGTCGGGCCCGGTCATGCGGTGCACGGGCGCCGCCTCGCGGAGCGCGGCGTACGTCCCGTAGGGGTCGGCCAGCAGGGCCGCGACGTCGACGCACTGCACGGACGACCCGGCGGCGGACCCGGCGGCGGACTCGGCCATGGACTCGACGGCGGATTCGGCAGTGGACTCGACGGTGGACTCGTCAGTGGGCTGCATGACACCCGACTTTAGGGGCCCACGGCAGTGGCCCTTCGCGGGGCGCGGAAGGGGAGGACGCCCACCGGCCGTGCCGGGTCCGCGCGGATCGCTGATCCGCGCGGACCCGGCACCGGCCTGTGAGGCGGAGCGGCCGTGACCCCCGTCCATGGCCGCCCCGTCCACGGGCCGCGCGCCGTCAACCGCGGCGTGCGGCACTGATCTCCCGTAGTTCGGTGAGCACCGCGTCGACCAGCGGAGTGTGGTACACGTCCGCGACGCGGGCCAGGTGTTCGTGCTCCTCCGCGGGGTCGGAGCTGACGGTGACCACCACGTTGTCGGCGTGGGGCACCGCCACATGCCCCACGGCCTGGTTGCCCAGGCCCCGGCGCAGGGCCGCGGCCTCCACCACGGCCGCGAGCTCGTGCCCGTCCAGGCCGGCCGACCGGGCCCGCTCCCGGGCCAGTTCGACGGTGAGCGGCTCGACGTGGCGGCGCACTCCGCGCTGGATGTCGCGGATCTCCGCCATCTGCCGGTTGGCCCGCCACTCCAGGTCGGCGAAGGGCCAGCGGGCCGTCCAGCGGGCCCAGCCGGTCTCCTCGATCGTCACCTCGGGGGCGTGGGCGGTCACCTCGCGCCACAGCGGCTCCAGCCGGCGCAGCCGCCGCCAGGCGGCCGCGCGCGGGCCGACGGCCGGCAGCGAGAAGCCGAGCAGGACGAGCAGCGCCGCCACGGAAGCGCTCATCGGGGCCACCCCGTTGGAGAGCCAGTACGCGTCCCGGCCGGCCCAGGTCAGCGCGAAGCCGGCCAGTTTGCAGGCGCAGTACGCAAGGCCCAGCCAGCAGCCGACCGACAGCGTGCGCAGCCCCTTGGAAAGCCAGGAGCGGCCCAGTTGGGCGGCGTAACGGGGGCACAGGGTGCCCAGCCCGGCCAGGCTGGTGCCGAAGATGGCCAGGTACAGCGCCAGGAAGGCGACCACGCCCGGTGCGTCGGCGTACGCGGTGCTGAAGTCCCTGGGGTGTTCCACCGCGTCGGGGCGCCCGACGGCGAAGCAGACGATCGCCGCCGTCCAGGCGACGGCGACCGCCGCCACCGCGTACCGGGAGCGGGTGGCGGCGCGGGCCCGGGCCGCGGCGTCGCCGCGGCTGGTGGTCCAGCGCAGCAGCAGCACCGTGGCGCCCGAGGCGAAGAGCACGACCGCGGAGTACAGCACGACCATCGCCAGGTTCGCCACGCCCGTCAGCCGGTCGAAGGCGCGGTAGACGGTGGGCGCGGAGAAGAGGAAGACGACCGGCACGCCGGAGGTCATCAGCGCGGTCAGCCCGAGGTCGACGTTGCCCCGGTCGCGCAGCCAGGCGCGGGCCTTGTAGCCGACGATGGCCCAGGTGACGACGGAGAAGGTCAGGTAGATGGCGTCAAACACCGGCGCCCCCGCCGTCGCGCAACTGCCGGCGCACGTGCTGCAGGGCCGGCCCCAGGGACGCGGCGAGCTCCGCCGCCCTGCCCTCCAGGACGACGTCCTGGCCGGGCGGCGGGGGCACCACGCGCGCCATCAGAAGGGTTCCGAGGATCTCGGTCTCGCGCTCGGTGAGGTTGTCGTAGCAGTGGTGGCGGGCCAGACCCATGGTCAGGCCCATGCGGCGCATGGCAGTTGCCACGTCCACCGAGGGCGTCCACACCTTCAGGGCGTCCTCGGTCACGGCGGGGTCCTGGTCGTGCCCGAGCAGCAGGTGGCCGATCTCGTGCAGCACGATGTGCACCTGGTGCCAGGGCGAGGTCTTCTGCTCGTAGACGACCCAGTAGGCGTCGTCCGTGGTGGCGGTCATGCCGGAGACGACGCCGTCCAGGCTCATCGGCACCAGGTTGATCGGCCTGCTCACGTGTCGCGCGACGGCGTCGCACATGCCCTGCAGGTCGGCCGAGGCGGGCAGGGCGAGCTCCTGGATGAGCTGCTTGCAGCGCCGGCGAATCCGCCCCACCCGCATGCTTGCACCGTCCTCGTCCTCGGTACGCCGCCAGTTGGTGAAGAGGCCCTCCTCCGCGGTGACGGTCACGGGCGCTCCTCACCCCCCCGCGCAGGGCGGGTCGGTCGGAAGGTTCATCTGCTGCCGGAACTGGCAGATGATGGTGGTCAGGCTGTCCTGCACCTCCGGCGGGAGGCCCACCGACCGCAGGGCGATCGCCCGGACGCGCTGATCCCTCATGGCCGCGAGGAAGCGGACCTCCTCCTCCACGCGTTCGGCCTGGGAGTCCGACAGGTCGCCCATCAGGTAACCCACGGGCACGGCGAAGAACTTCGCCAGCGCCCGCAGCACGTCCGGGCTGGGATTGACGCGCTTGCCGTTGCGCAGCATCGACAAGTACTGCTCGGTCAGCGTGACCCCGCCGTACTCCTCCCCGCGGCTGATCTCCTCCGCCACGTGGCCGTTGGTGTACGGCGCACCCGGCGGATGCATCGATTCGAACAGGTAGGTGAGCCGCTGTGCGAGCGGACTGCTCGCCTCCCGTGCCTGCCTGTCCCCCCCGTTAGCCATCTGCCCCGTTCCTTCGAGCGCGCTGTGTCACACGGCTTCATGGCCCTTCACGGCCAGTTAAGTCCGTGCGGTCGGCCGCGAGGGCATCCTGTCACGCGGAGCGGACGAGCACTAGTCCATGCCCGGTTACAAGCGGATGAAGGACTTAACCACAGGTTTATACGGAGCCGGTGGCTCTGGGGTACGACGACGGCGCGTACGGTGAGGTCGGCGGAGTGAATACCGCGGAACGAGTTGCGGGGGCGGAGTGAGGGACGGTAGAGAAGGCACCATAGAGCCGGAAGCCGGAAGCCGGAAGCCGGAAGCCGGAAGCCGGAAGCCGGAAGCCGGAAGCCGGAAGCCGGAAGCCGGAAACCGGAAACCGGGTGATCTGCGCGTCCCCGTCGGGGACGACGCCTGGCGGTGGCGTACGTTCCCCGGTGAGCGCCTCCTCGTCGCCGCGGCCCGCACCGTCACCTCCGCCGTCCGCCTCCTCGACGTCCTGCCCGACCTCGTGCGCGGCGACCCCCGCGTCGACGTCGTCTTCGCCTTCGACCCCACCTCCGCCTTCGGCGACGGCGTCCACGACCTCCTCCACGCCGCCGGCGTCCGGCTCATGCCCTGGGACCAGCTCTCCCGTGTCCGTCCGCACCTCGTCGTCTCCGCCAGCGAGAACATCGACACCACCGGCCTCGACGCGACGTGCCCCGTCCTCGTCCTGCCGCACGGCATCGGCTTCCACAAGCTCGTCCCCGACGCCCGCGGCAGCGGGCGGCGGCGCTCCGGGGTCATGGACGATCCGCGCGCCCGGCACGCCGTCTCGCACCCCGACCAGATCGCCCAGCTCGCCGAGCACCACCCCGGCCCGGCCGCCCGTGCCCGCCTGATCGGCGACCCGTACCACGACGGGCTCCTCGCCTCGCGTCCCCTGCGCGCCCGTTACCGCGCGGCGCTGGGCGCCGACGACGACCGGCGGCTGGTGCTGGTCACCTCGACCTGGGGGCCGCAGTCCCTGCTCGGCCGCGATCCGCACCTGCCGGCGCGGCTGGCGGCCGCGCTGCCGCTCGACGAGTACCGCGTCGCCGCCGTGCTGCACCCCAACGTCTGGTCCGCCCACAGCCCTTGGCAGGTGCGTGCCGTCGAGGCGGCGGCCCTGGACGGCGGGCTGCTGCTCGTGCCCCCGGAGCGCGGCTGGCCGGCGGCGCTCGTCGCGGCCGACGTGGTCGTGGGCGACCACGGATCGGTCACCCTGTACGCCGCGGCGCTGGGCCGGCCGCTGCTGCTGGCCGCGTTCGGCGAGGAGTCGGTGCCGGGCACGCCGATGGCCGAACTCGGCCGCGTCGTACCGCACCTGCAGCCACACGAGCCCCTCGCGGCCCAGCTGGAGCGGGCCATCGAGGAGCACGACGAGGAACGCGTCACCAAGGTGGCCGCCGGCGCCTTCACCGAACCCGGCTCCGCGCTGCCGCGGTTGCGCTCGTTCCTGTACGAGCTGATGGCGCTCCCCGAACCGGACGGCTCCCCGCCGCCCCTGTACGCCTGCCCGGCGCCCCGGCCCGAGGGCGGCGCGGTGACCGCGGCCTGGGTGACCACGACCGTCACCGGCGAGGAGGTCTGCATACGTCGCCTGCCGGCGAGCGGCGCCCGGCCCGAGGAGGGCGGCGGGCGCTTCCTCCACCTCTCCTGCGACGAGGACGAACGGGACCTGCGCCTGCTCGGCAGCGCCTCGGCCCTCACCACCGGCACCTGCCACGACTCGGTGGCGCAGGCCGTGCGCTGGGCCCTCGACACGCTCGCCGCCTGGCCCGGCGCCCGCCTGGCCACGGCCCCCGCCCCGGGGCGCTGCGTGAGCGTCCTGCGGGACGGCCGCGTCGTGGAGACGTCCGTCACCGGCCGCCCGCCCGCCGACGCGGGGTTGCACGCGGCGGTCGTGTACGCGCACCTGCGCGCCGGCCGCCCGCCGGCGGGCACCGTACGGCTGCGGGCGGGCCTGCGGGACGAAGACGTCGTGCTGTCACTGCGGCGCTCCCGGCAGGTGCGCTAGCGCCCCGTCAGGGGCGCGGGGCAGTGCCGAATTGCGGCTGCCGCCGCGTGGGCGCGACAAGCCACGACGCACCCGCAGATTGCCCGAACCCCGGGGTGGCGTGTCAGCTGCGGGCCGTCGCCGGCCGATCGCGCCCACGCGGCGTTAGCCGCAGATCGACACCGCCCCGCGCCCCTTACGGGCGCGGGGCGCTACCTTCCGTCGCCCTAGGTCGTGTCCGGCGGATCATGCAGTGCCCCGTCAGGGGCGCGGGGAACTGCGCGATCAGCCACCGGCGGCCTGCAGACGACGTATCACCCCCGCGGGGTCCGGGCGCAGCACGGCACTTCGTCTGCGG